>JBNJGQ010000004.1:0-67342 GCA_051747845.1 Pseudomonadota bacterium | reverse complement strand
GGTTCGGACTATATCGGTGACCAGGATGCTATCGAATACATGTGTAAAGCTGGCCCTGAAGCTATCTTAGAAATGGAAAACTTAGGTTTGCCATTCTCACGTTTCGAAAACGGCAAAGTTTATCAACGTCCATTCGGCGGTCAGTCGAAAAATTTTGGTGGCGAGCAGGCTGCTCGAACGGCAGCTGCAGCTGACCGTACTGGTCACGCTTTGCTGCATTTGCTTTATCAGCAAAACGTGAAGAAAAAAACCACCGTATTCTCCGAATGGTACGCGCTGGATATCGTTAAGAACCAAGACGGTGAGGTTTGTGGTGTAACCACCATGGATATCGAAAGCGGCGAAGTTTACTTTGTTAAAGCTAAGGCTGTTGTTCTTGCTACTGGCGGTGCCGGTCGTATTTATTCTTCAACGACCAATGCTCATATCAACACCGGTGACGGTATTGGTATGGCTCTGCGCGCCGGCGTTCCGGTACAAGATATGGAAATGTGGCAGTTCCACCCAACCGGTATTGCCGGAGCGGGCTCGCTTGTTACAGAAGGTTGTCGTGGTGAAGGCGGTTACCTGCTGAACAAAGACGGCGAACGCTTTATGGAACGTTATGCGCCAAACGCGAAAGATTTGGCGTCACGCGACGTTGTTTCGCGCGCTATGATGACTGAAATCCGCGAAGGACGTGGCTGTGAAGGCCCATGGGGTACTCACCTTAAACTGAAACTGGATCACCTGGGTAAAGAAACTCTGGAAAGTCGTTTGCCGGGTGTTTGTGATTTATCACGTACATTTGCACACGTTGATCCGGTAAAAGAACCTATTCCTGTTATTCCTACCTGTCACTATATGATGGGCGGTATTCCGACGGATGTTAATGGACAAGTCCTGACTGTTGGTGACGATGGTCAGACATCTCATGTTAAAGGCCTATTTGCTTGTGGTGAAATTGCTTGTGTATCTGTACACGGCGCTAACCGCTTAGGTGGTAACTCACTGCTTGATTTGGTGGTATTCGGTCGTTCAACCGGTATGCACCTGGGCGAAACTCTTGCGGCTAACGTAGAAGCCAGAGAAGCAAGTAGCGACGACATTGACGCTGCACTAGCGCGTTATAATCGTTGGGAAAATACTCAGAAAGGCGAAGATCCGGCACAAATTAAGAAAGACCTGCAACAGTGCATGCAACTTAATTTCTCGGTTTTCCGCGAAGGCGATTCAATGAAAGAAGGGCTTGCTGAGCTGCGCGAAATTCGGGAACGCCTGAAAAACGCCCGTCTTGATGACACCTCTAAAGAGTTTAATACTCAGCGCGTAGAGTGTCTTGAGCTAGATAACTTGATGGAAACGGCTTACTCAACTGCAGTTGCTGCTAGCTTCCGTACAGAAAGCCGCGGTGCTCACAGCCGTGCAGACTACCCGGATCGTGATGATGAGAAGTGGTTAGTACACACTGTTTATCGTCCTGAAAAGGAAGATATGGTGACGCGGGAGGTCAATATGGCACCTAAACTGCGTGAAGCTTTCCCTCCGAAAGCTCGTACCTACTAAGTTGGAGGGTATATGAAAAAATACACATTTTCAGTTTATCGTTACAATCCTGATGTCGACAACGCGCCTCACATGAAAGAGTACACGTTGGAAGTAGAAGATAATCAGGATTTGATGGTGCTGGAAGCACTGATCAAATTGAAAGAACAAGATCCATCGCTGGCGTTCCGCCGCTCATGCCGTGAAGGTGTTTGTGGCTCTGATGGTATGAATATTAACGGTAAAAATGGTTTGGCGTGTATCACTCACTTGTCTTCTTTGAAATCAGACAAAATTGTGATTCGTCCGTTACCAGGCTTACCGGTCATTCGTGATTTGATTGTTGATATGAGCCAGTTCTATCAACAGTACGAGAAAATCAAACCGTACCTTATCAATGATGACAAAACGCCACCAGCGCGTGAACGACTGCAGTCGCCAGAAGACCGTGCTAAGCTTGATGGTCTTTACGAATGTATTTTATGTGCATGTTGTTCATCTTCGTGCCCATCGTTCTGGTGGAACCCGGATAAATTTGTTGGACCTGCTGGTCTGCTGCACGCTTATCGTTTCTTAATTGATAGTCGTGACACAGCAACGGACGAGCGTTTGGACGAACTTGATGATGCCTTTAGTGTGTTCCGTTGTCACGGAATCATGAACTGCGTTAACGTATGTCCAAAAGGGTTGAACCCAACTAAGGCTATTGGACACATTAAATCGATGCTTTTGAATCGCGCAGTTTAAGTTGTTAAATTGTCGCGTCAATTTGAACGATTGATGTTGTGGATAGCCATCCCACAAGGATGGCTATTTTTTTATAAAAACGGTTTATCTATTCAGGTGAAGGAAACGCAATGCAAGATGGTGTAATGCGTGAATGGTTAGAAACATCGCATCTAGCCGGTGGTAACGTTGCCTACATTGAACAAATGTTTGAGGCTTATCTGGATGATCCGACGGCAGTCAGTGATGAATGGCGTCAAATGTTCGATGCGTTGCCGAAAGAGAATCACATTGTTGATACTAAACTCAGCGAAGTGAGAGAGCAGTTCCGAGAAGCAGCAAAGAATAAGCTCAAACAGTCTCAAACCGGCAGCACGACCGCCGCCGATCAGAAGCAAGTCAAGGTTTTACAACTTATCAATGCTTACCGATTCCGCGGTCATCAGCATGCCAATCTTGATCCTCTTGGTTTATGGAAACAGGAAACCGTTCCAGACCTTTCATTAAACTTCCACGATTTAAGCAAAGACGACTTAGAGCGCGAGTTTAATGTAGGTTCTTTAGCCGTTGGCAAAGACACAATGAAGCTGAGTGATATTCACGAAGCTTTAGAAAATATTTATTGTGGCTCTATTGGTGCCGAGTACATGCACATTGTTTCAACCGAAGAAAAACGCTGGATTCAGCAACGGTTGGAAGGGGTTCTTGGTCAGCCTAAATTTAAAAAAGAGCAACAAACCAAAATCTTAAAAGAGCTGATAGCAGCAGACGGACTGGAAAAGTACCTAGGGTCTAAATTCCCGGGCGCTAAACGCTTCTCGTTAGAGGGCGGAGACAGTCTGGTTCCGTTGTTAAAAGAACTGATTTCACGCTCGGGTGAGCAAGGCGCCAAAGAGGTGGTTATTGGCATGGCTCACCGTGGACGTTTGAACGTGTTAGTGAACGTTCTGGGTAAAAAACCTCAGGACTTATTCGACGAGTTTGCCGGTAAACACGACAGCACTAAAGGCTCAGGTGATGTTAAATATCACATGGGTTTTTCATCTGACTACGCAACACCGGGCGGCGATGTTCACTTAGCATTAGCTTTTAACCCGTCGCATCTGGAAATTGTTAACCCGGTTGTTATGGGCTCGGTTCGTGCCCGCATGGACCGCCTGAAAGACCCTGAAGGCAAGAAAGTTCTTCCTATCACCATTCACGGTGATGCCGCCGTTGCCGGGCAGGGGGTTGTACAGGAAACCTTTAATATGTCGCAAACACGGGCTTACCGTGTTGGTGGTTCAATCAGAATTGTTGTGAATAACCAGGTTGGTTTCACGACAGCAAAACAGGAAGATGCGCGTTCTACTCAGTACTGTACTGACATTGCAAAAATGGTACAGGCGCCAATTTTCCACGTTAATGCGGATGACCCAGAAGCTGTGGTTTTTGTGACTCAGCTGGCTCTGGATTATCGAAACGCCTTCCAGAGAGATGTCGTTATCGATTTAGTGTGTTATCGCCGTCACGGGCATAATGAAGCCGACGAGCCGAGTGCAACGCAGCCTTTAATGTACGCAAAGGTGAAAAAGCAGCCGGTTGCTCGTGAGATTTATGGCAAACAATTAATTAAAAACTCGATAGTTGATGAAGACACAGCCAAACAGTGGATGTCTGACTATCGTGATGCATTAGATAAAGGCGAAGTCGTAGTTGATGAGCACCGCCCTATGCGTCAGCATTCCGTTGACTGGTCACCGTATATTGGAAATGACTGGGATGTTGAGTATGACTACAAGGTTCCGGTTAAAAAACTGAAAGATTTGGGTAAGAAAATTACGACATACCCAGAAGAGCATAAGCTGAACTCCCGCGTAGCAAAGGTTTATCAGGAACGCCTGAAAATGGCGAAAGGCGAAAAGTCTATGGACTGGGGTTTTGCAGAAACCTTAGCCTATGCCACCTTGGTAAACGATGGTACTCATATTCGTCTGACCGGGCAGGACAGTGGTCGTGGTACTTTCTTCCACCGTCATGCTGTACTGCATAACCAGGAAGACGCATCGACTTATATGCCGTTAAATAATCTGGGATCAGAGCAGGGCCAGATTGAAATTTACGACTCAGTGCTGTCGGAAGCCGCGGTTGTTGCCTTTGAATACGGTTATGCTACAGCGGAACCACAAGCTTTAGTTATGTGGGAAGCCCAGTTTGGCGACTTTGTTAACGGTGCTCAGGTGGTTATTGACCAATTCTTGAGCTCTGGTGAGCAGAAGTGGGGCCGTTTGTGCGGCCTGACTTTATTGTTGCCGCACGGTTATGAAGGCCAAGGGCCCGAGCACAGTTCAGCGCGTCTGGAACGCTTTTTACAGTTATCGGCCGACCACAACTGGTCAGTTTGTGTGCCGACAACGCCAGCACAGGTTTTCCATATGATCCGTCGTCAGCACTTACGGCCTGTTCGCAGACCGTTAGTTGTGATGACACCGAAGTCATTATTACGTCATCCGTTAGCCGTTTCAGAAATGGACGACCTGGCGGATCTTGGGTTCCAGAACGCGATTGCTGAAATTGACGAGCTGAACCCGAAAAAAGTAAAACGCGTGGTATTTTGTTCCGGTAAAGTCTACTACGATTTACTGAAAGAACGCCGCGAACGCGAACAAGAAGATGTTGCCCTTATTCGTATTGAACAGCTTTACCCGTTCCCTGCGGAAGAAGTGGCAGAAATTATGAAAGATTATCAGCACGTTAAAGATTTTGTCTGGTGTCAGGAAGAGCCTCAGAACCAGGGCGCATGGTATAGCAGCCAGCACCACTTCTGGGCCGCAATTCCGAAAGGAGCTCAGTTGTCTTATCGTGGTCGTAGTGCGTCAGCCGCACCAGCGGTCGGATACATATCAGAGCACAACAAGCAGCAGCAAAAACTTGTTGACGAAGCGCTAACCATTAAATAGGTGAAGATGAACCATGGCGATTGATATAAAAGTTCCTCAATTACCCGAGTCTGTTGCAGATGCAACCATTGCAACATGGCACGTAAAACCTGGCGATAAAGTGTCTCGCGACCAGAATCTGGTTGACATCGAAACCGACAAGGTAGTGCTTGAAGTTGTTGCGGAAGCGGACGGTGTGCTCGGCGAAATTACTGCTGAAGAAGGCACAACCGTAACTGCTGAAGAAGTCATCGGTAAAATTGAAGAAGGTGACGGTGGATCAGCTTCTGATGACAAGTCAGAAGAAAAAGACTCAGGTGACAAGAAAGAAAAATCAGAGAAGTCAGAAAAGAAAGAATCTGACTCTTCAGACGATAAAGGTTCAGATAAGAAAGGCTCTGGTGAGAAGATGGAAGTTAAAGTTCCTCAGTTACCAGAATCTGTTTCTGACGCTACTGTCTCGACTTGGCATGTAAAAGCAGGTGATGCAGTTAAACGCGACCAAAACCTGGTTGATATTGAAACCGACAAAGTGGTTCTGGAAGTTGTTGCACCGGCGGATGGTGTTTTAGCTGAAATTAAGCACGACGAAGGCGACACTGTTGGCGCTGACGATGTCATTGGCATTGTAGAAGCCGGCGGTTCTGCCAGCAGCAGTTCAAGCAAGTCTGAGTCTTCTTCAGAAAGTAAAGAAGAGAGCAAAGACGATGGCGGTGATAACGAAGTAGCCGGTCCTGCGGTTCGTCGCCTGTTAGGCGAGCACGGTCTTAAGCCAAGTGATGTTAAAGGTACTGGCAAAGGCGGGCGAGTTACTAAAGAAGACGTTGAAAAACACGTGAAAGGTCAGTCTTCGTCTAAGTCATCTGACAGTAGCAGCAAGCAGCAGTCTTCACAGCCTGCGGTTTCAGGTGATCGTGATCAGAAACGCGTACCAATGACACGTCTGCGTAAACGCATCGCAGAACGTCTGTTGCAAGCGAAGAACGACACGGCCATGTTGACAACGTTTAACGAAATCAACATGAAGCCTATTATGGACTTGCGTAAGAAATACAAAGACGTGTTTGAAGAAACACACGGTACGCGTCTTGGTTTCATGGGCTTTTATGTCAAAGCAGTAACAGAAGCATTGAAGCGCTTCCCTGACGTAAACGCATCGATTGATGGCGACGACATTGTTTATCACAACTTCTTCGACATTAGCATTGCCGTATCAACACCTCGTGGCCTGGTAACCCCAGTTCTGCGTGATACTGACCGCTTAAGCATTGCGGATATGGAAAACGGTATTCGTGACCTGGCTATTAAAGGCCGTGACGGTAAGTTGACTATGGATGAAATGCAGGGTGGTAACTTCACCATCACTAATGGTGGCGTATTTGGCTCTCTGCTTTCAACACCAATTCTTAACCCACCTCAAAGCGCTATTCTGGGTATGCACAAAATCCAGGAGCGTGCCATGGTGGTCGACGGTAAGATTGAAATCTTACCGATGATGTACTTAGCTCTCTCTTATGACCATCGAATCATTGATGGTAAGCAATCGGTAGGCTTCCTTGTTACCGTAAAAGAGTTATTAGAAGACCCTCAACGTCTTATCCTGGATATCTAAAGGCGCTGAGAACCCAGCCGCAAAGCTAATTTTAGCTTGCGGCTGTTAATTATGCGCCGATCACGTTAAAATTCGGCGCGGTATTCGGGTAGGCAGCACTTCGCTGCTTAAGTTGTTTCAACGAATCGGAAGAGCATCATGAATTTGCATGAGTATCAGGGTAAACAACTCTTTAAAGAGTTTGGTTTGCCAGTATCTGAAGGTTTTGCTTGCGACACTGCTGATGAAGCGGTAGAAGCGGCAAAACGTATTGGTGGCGACATTTGGGTCGTCAAATGTCAGGTTCACGCTGGTGGCCGCGGTAAAGCGGGCGGCGTGAAATTAGTGAAAAGTTTAGATGACGTTCGCGCATTTGCTGAGCAGTGGTTAGGTAAAAACTTAGTAACTTTCCAAACCGACGAAAAAGGTCAGCCGGTTGCTAAGATTTTAGTTGAAAGCTGCACTGATATCGCAGACGAGCTTTACTTAGGTGCAGTTGTTGACCGTGCTTCACGCAAAATCGTGTTCATGGCATCGACCGAAGGCGGCGTAGAAATCGAAACCGTTGCAGAAGAAACACCTGAAAAAATCCTGAAAGCTGAAATTGACCCAACAGTAGGCGCGCAGCCATACCAGGGTCGTGAATTAGGCTTTAAACTGGGTCTGACTCCAGATCAGGTTAAGCAATTTACTAAGGTCTTCTTAGGCCTGGCTAAAATGTTCGAACAGTACGACTTAGCTCTGTTAGAAATTAACCCATTGGTTATCACTGACGAAGGTAACGTTCACTGTCTGGATGCGAAAGTCGGCATCGACAGCAACGCATTGTACCGTCAGCCTAAAATCCGTGAAATGCACGATCCGTCACAAGACGACGCGCGTGAAGCAGAAGCGGCTAAATGGGAACTGAACTACGTAGCACTAGACGGCAACATTGGTTGCATGGTTAACGGTGCTGGTTTGGCGATGGGTACTATGGACATCGTTAAACTGAGTGGCGGCGAGCCAGCTAACTTCCTTGATGTTGGTGGCGGAGCGACAAAAGAACGTGTTTCTGAAGCATTCAAAATTATCCTGTCTGACAGCTCAGTTAAAGCCGTATTGGTTAATATCTTTGGCGGTATCGTTCGTTGCGATATGATTGCAGAAGGTATTATCGGTGCTGTTGAAGAAGTGGGCGTTAAAGTTCCAGTTATTGTTCGCCTTGAAGGTAACAACGCTGAACTGGGTACCCAGAAATTGAACGAAAGTGGCCTGAACATTATCGCTGCAGAGAGCTTATCTGATGCTGCCGATAAAGTGGTTGCTGCGGCAGGAGGTCAATAATGAGCATTTTGATCGATAAAAATACCAAAGTTATCTGCCAGGGCTTTACTGGCGGTCAGGGTACTTTCCACTCTGAGCAAGCCATTGCTTACGGTACGCAAATGGTTGGCGGTGTTACACCTGGTAAAGGTGGTCAAGAGCACTTAGGCCTGCCTGTATTCAACACAGTAAAAGAAGCAGTAGAAGCAACTGGCGCAACAGCATCAGTTATCTACGTACCAGCTCCTTTCTGTAAAGATTCAATCATCGAAGCAGCAGACGCTGGTATCGAACTGATTGTTTGTATTACTGAAGGTATTCCTACACTGGATATGCTGTATGTTAAAGAATACCTGACGCACAAAGGCGTGCGCATGATCGGTCCAAACTGCCCGGGTGTTATCACTCCGGATGAGTGCAAAATTGGTATCATGCCTGGCCATATCCACAAGAAAGGTAAAGTGGGTATCGTGTCACGTTCAGGTACATTAACGTACGAAGCAGTTAAGCAGACTACTGACGCAGGTTTTGGGCAGTCTAGCTGTGTTGGTATCGGTGGCGACCCTATCCCGGGTTCTAACTTCATCGATATTCTGGAACTGTTCGAAAAAGATCCAGAAACCGAAGCTATCGTTATGATTGGTGAAATCGGCGGTACAGCAGAAGAAGAAGCGGCAGAATACATTAAAAACAATGTATCTAAGCCGGTTGTTTCTTACATTGCTGGTGTTACTGCGCCTCCAGGCAAACGTATGGGCCACGCTGGTGCCATCATTGCTGGCGGTAAAGGTACTGCGGACGAGAAATTTGCTGCACTTGAAGCAGCAGGCGTTAAAACTGTACGCAGCCTGGCCGAAATTGGCAAAGCTGTTGCAGAGAAAACTGGCTGGTAAAATCCCGCCAACGCTAAAACAAAACCCGGCCTTCGCGCCGGGTTTTTTGTGTCTGCTTTATAAGGAAGAAAGGCGGAATAAGACAAGAACCGGTTGGTTGCTGTAGTTTTGCTATGTCAGGGACGCTACGAGCACTTCCGTGTGGGCTTGACGAAGGCCATCCATGGCCTTCGACACCCTGACATAGCAAAACTACAACACCAGGCACCAGCCCTTGTCTTACTCCTCCTTTACCGCGCGCAGCCACAAAGCGATCTTCCTGGATATTTTATGCGTAAGCTTAATTGATATGTTAATAAACCAGGAGGCAATATGAGTAGCAATAAAGCAAGCCAAGTTGCAGACTTTACAGCACCGGGAATGAACAGTGAGTCCGCGGATAAGGTCATAGCAATTCTTGATGATCGCTTAGTCGCATTGCTTGACCTGCAGTTGACACTAAAACATGTGCATTGGAACGTTGTAGGACCAAACTTCATTGGTGTGCATGAAATGTTAGACCCTCAGGTCGACGCCGTACGTGAAATGACCGATACCATAGCAGAGCGAATTGCTACTTTAGGTGGAGTTCCAGTAGGTACGCCTAAAGCGATTGCAGAGCGTCGCAGATGGGAAGACTACTCTTTAGGTAAAGGGCTAGTAGCAGAGCATTTAGTTGCTCTGGATAAGGTTTATAATGGCGTTAACGGTGACCACCGGGAAGCGATGGAAACATTAGCTGAGCTCGACCCGGTATCAGAAGACATGTTAACCGGGCAATTAGCAGAGCTCGAGCAGTTTCAGTGGTTCGTTCGGGCGCATATTGAATCGTCCTCTGGAGAATTGAGAAGTTAGTCTTTTTAGAGGCCGGCTTTAACAATAAAGCCTCATCTGTTCAGGCTCACCCCGAATACTCTGGGTGAGCCAATATAGCTAGCATATCCAATAAGTATTTTACTTGCCTTTACGTTCAAGCTCTTGAATCTTATTCCAAAGTTCGTCTGCTTGCTGGCTGATTTGCGAACTATCGCGAATGTTTCCGTTACGCTGCATCTCCATAGCTTTTTCTTGCAGCTGCTTTAGGTCTTTGCGCATTTTCTTCGTTGGGTTTGACTTAAAAAATCCAAACATTAATGGGTGCCTCAAATTATTAAGTGTATCTAGCAATACGGGAAAGTCTGATTAAAAGTTCTGCGAGAAAAGCATAAGATCGCATTTATTGCTCTGTTTAGCGTTGAAGGCTTTGGCTTTTTATTCTTTATTGCCGTTATTCCTTACAAGGTTACTATGGAGGATTGAAGAAAAAGTTTCGAGGGTGCCGATAGCTCAGCCCCCCAGAAGTTGGCGCTGAAGCTGCTGTTATCGCTGGCATAATGGCTGCTACCATAACCGCGGCTTCAATGGCCTGAACGGCTTCTTTGGCGGCTTCAGAAACAAGCTCGCCGTTTTCCAGCTGCTTAATACGTTGTTTTCGGTCTTTCAGCTCTTGCTTACTAAATACCTGCGGCAACAGCTTGGCGCTATTGCCTAACGCAACGGCAATAGCAATTCGAGGCTCAATATCTTCGCTATCACTGAGTACTGCATCGCGCATGGCCTGACGCAGTTCTTGTTCTGGTTCTGGATTAACCTCCGGGTAAACTTGGCGTTCAAACAGCCATAACACTTTCTCTTTTTCATGAGACACAATGCCATCATCAGCGAGTGCCTGTGCAACTTTATGTTTCAGGTTCTTCATGCCGCCAAGTTTCTGTACCCAGTCCTTAAGCTTACGCGGGCGCTTGGCTTCAGCAATTATCGTGAGAGCTTCATCCAGCAGCGCATCGCCAGTAGGGCTGTCATCAAGTACCGCAACTTTATTTTTATTGTCTTCATCCGCCTTAATCCGACCGAGCATTAATAACTCAGCGGCTATCGCTCCGGCAGTGGCATACTCCACGTACATGCCGTTCATAGTTCCTTTTTCCTCGCACAATGCGAGCAGCATAATGGCTTCATAGAGTTTTAAGTTCTCTGGCATGGTGTACCTGTCGTCGAGTCATTGTTGAAAGAATAGTATTAACAAATTTATCAATTATCTTCTATGCTTATGTTAAGTTCTAATTCTTATCGGTGAATTAAGTGACGGTCAATTTTTATGGCTAGTAGCCGCGACAAACAAATTCAAGAAGCTCGGTTTCACAAGTTATTTGATGATACACAGGCTATGTCTATACAAGGCTATCGCGCAGATGGCTCGGTCGTCTATTGGAATGCCGCGTCTGAAAGAATATATGGTTATTCTACAAGTGAGGCGCTTGGCCGCAGCCTTTATGACTTAATTATCCCTCAAGATATGCGCGACGAGGTAAAACAGGCTGTTGCCTGGATGTTTGACAACGAAGAGGGCATTCCGCCAGCTAGGCTTAATCTTAAACATAAAGACGGCTCTACGGTGCCTGTCTATTCAAGCCATACAGTCGTTTCACTGCCGAATGACGAGCCCATTATGTTCTGTATGGATGCGGATATGCGTGAATTAGAGGTCGCAGAAGCCGAGGTTCAGAGGCTTTCTTTTTATGATTCTCTTACCGGACTGCCGAACCGGCGCCTGTTATTAGAGCGAGTGACCAGTGTCATGCGCAATTCAAACAGCGGCTGCTCGTCGGCTGCATTGCTTATTGTCGACCTCGATAAATTTCACACTATCAACGAGAGTCTTGGTTACAGTAATGGAGACAAAGCGCTGGTTAATTGCGCTGAATCGTTAAGGTGTTTAAGTGCATCCCCAGACGACATCGCTCGTTTAGGAAAAGACGAGTTCGCTCTTTTTTTACCATGCACGGCTCGGTCATTTGATCTGGCTGCTGCTGAGGCTGAACAACTTGCAAAGAAAGTCATTCAAAAGCTGGAGGCTCCAATATTTTTGGAAGGTAAGGCTCATCAATTGGGGGCGTGTGTCGGAATTACCTTATTTCACTGTCCAAACGAAGCATCCGCTGATGAATTGGTGCGTCAAGCAGACATCGCATTAAAAATGGCAAAATCTTCAAGCACTGCGAACATTAGCTTTTTCGATCAACAAATGGAGCAGGTTGTTAAAAAACGCGTGGAAACCTCACAGGCGCTTAACCAGGCTATTGAGAGGAGCCAGCTTACTCTAGCGTTTCAACCTCAAGTTGATGCGCGACATGAGGTTATTGGCTTCGAAGCGCTTCTTCGCTGGAGGCATCCGGATTTAGGAAGCGTCTCTCCAAATGACTTTATCCCTATCGCAGAGGCAACGGGCAGCATTATAAATATTGGTGACTGGGTACTCGAGGAGAGCTGCAAACGGCTTGTAAGATGGGGTAAACAAAAATCTTCTGAGCAACTGCAAATTTCAATTAATGTTAGCTCTGTTCAGTTTCGACGAACTGACTTTATTCGTCGAGTTCAGAATATTTTAGAAAAAACCGGTGCTAACCCCATACGGTTACGCTTTGAGCTTACCGAAAGCATCATAGCTGAAGACATAGACTTTATTGTTGAACAGATGGAAAAGCTGCAAAAGCTCGGCGTAACGTTATCACTAGATGACTTTGGTACCGGGTATGCCTCTTTGGCATACTTAACTCGGCTACCGCTTGATGAGCTCAAAGTCGATAGGGTTTTTGTCAGTGATTTAGATGCAAAAAATAAAGGGGTGCTATTAACGGAAACGATCATCAGCTTAGGCCGCAGTATGAACTTATCTGTGATAGCCGAAGGGGTAGAAACTGAACAGCAGTTCAAGCGTTTGCAGGAAATGGGGTGTCAGTATTTCCAGGGGTACCTGTTTGGTAAACCCACAACAGACGTTGACTCTTACTTATCAAGTAAATAGAGCATCATTTCAGTTGTTACAACTCACCTTGTTCAATAGTCTCGCCTATCAGCTCTTCAATGGCTTTCAGCGCTTCAGTGTCCTCGTCCGTAACCAAAGAAATAGCATGGCCAGTCTGACCTGCGCGACCGGTTCGGCCAATACGGTGTATGTAGTCTTCCGCAACGTGGGGGAGGTCGTAATTAATCACGTACGGCAGCTTTTCAATATCTATGCCGCGTGAGGCGATGTCGGTTGCTATAAGCATTTCTACCCTGCCACCTTTAAAGTCAGCCAACGCTTGGGTGCGGGCGCCCTGGCTTTTAGCGCTGTGAATAGCCGTTGCCGAGAAGCCGGCTTTATCAAGTTGCTTAACTAACCGGTTAGCGCCTTGCTTGGTGCGTGAAAACACAAGGACTTGGGGTAAGTCGAGGCTTTTCAGCAGTTTTAATAACAGCCCCAGTTTTTGGCTTTTTTGTACTTCATACAAAGTTTGTTCAATAGGCTCGGCTGTTGCGTTAGGTGACGCTACCGAAATTTCGACCGGGCTTTTCAGCAAACTTTTAGCCAGAGCACGAATGTCATCGGAAAACGTCGCTGAGAACAGAAGCGTTTGGCGCTTAGCGGGCAGTAACTTAATAACTTTCTTGATGTCGTGAATGAAGCCCATGTCGAGCATGCGGTCGGCCTCATCTAGCACCAGCACCTCTAACTTAGGAAAGCGAACCGCGTTCTGTTTGTATAAATCCAGCAAGCGGCCTGGCGTTGCCACCAGAATATCCACGCCTTTACGAAGCTTCATCATCTGTGGATTAATTTTCACACCACCAAACGCCACCGCGTAATTCAATGGCAGACCCGCACTTAAATTCGCAACACTTTCACCCACCTGAGCTGCTAATTCGCGAGTTGGCGTTAAAATGAGTATGCGCGCTGTGTTTGCCTTGGCACGTTCGTTACTTTTCAGAAGTTCTAAAATGGGTGCCGTAAAGGCCGTTGTCTTTCCTGTACCCGTTTGCGCGGCGGCCATGACGTCTTTCCCCGCTAGTACCAACGGAATAGCCTGTGCCTGAATGGGCGTAGGTTCGCTATAACCCTGACGTGAGAGTGCGGTAAGCGTTTCCGGAGAAAGTTTGAGATCAGAAAAAGTCATGTAGCAATGCGCAAAATAGTAGTGATAAGAGCGTGCATTCTATCGCAGAGTAACGTGCACCGCATTAACCAAAGCCCTGTGCGACTTATTCTTAATTTTACTATATTTTTTGTTTCAATGAACGATAACCTATCAGGGCAGCGAGAGCTTGAAAAATTATACCAAGCAGCACGCTCGCAAATTGATACTCGCGCTCGTTTCGCTGAGGGAATGAGTGCTATTGTCGCTCTACACCTAGACACAGCAGAAACTTTCGCGCGGGGGGATAGGAAAGGGTTAATCAACACCTACAGCGATATTTACAACGTTCTGCATGAAGACTACGGTATTGCCCAGTTTCAATTCCATACACCTCCGGCCCAATCCTTTCTGCGTCTTCACAAGCTTGAAAAGTACGGTGACGATTTAACATCCTTAAGGCCGACAATAGTAGCGGTAAACGAAACGAAGCAACCCGTAAAAGGTTTAGATCGCGGCGTTGCGGGTATAGGTATTCGAGGCCTTTATCCAATTAATAGCCAAGGCCAACACCAGGGTTCTATTGAGTTCGGGTTAAATCTTGGTGATGCATTTGCTGAACTTTTTACGAAGGACTACGGTGCTAAGCTCGCTATTCACGGAGTACAAGGAAGCGAAACGAATGTCCTAGCAAGCACGATTAACGGAAAAACTCTGGTAAATGACGAGAGCGTAATGCAAGCGTGGCGTGGGGACTCAAAAATTGGGTATAACGAAATAGGGGACACGCCGTATGCGACCTACACAGGTGTTATTAATGACTTCAGTGGAAATCCTATAGCGGTTTTAGAAGTTGCGATGAACCGCGAATATTACGCCGATAGCATTGCATCAACACGTACTTTCGTAATTGTTCTGGCAATTGTAGGCATTGCTGTTTCATTGCTTATCGCGTCGTGGCTGGCAAAAAGTATTGTTAGCCCACTTCGTACAACAGTAAGAAACTTAAATGATATTGCTGAAGGTGAAGGCGACTTAACACGCCGCCTCGACACAGAGGGCTCAGATGAATTAAGTGAGCTGGCAGAAAGCTACAATCGGTTTGTTAGCAAAATTCAGGACTTAGTAAAAGAAGTTACCGATGCGGCAATACAAATGGCTACCGCTACTGACGAACTTAATGCTATTGCGAGCGAGACTCGTCAGGGTGTTAGACAGCAGCGTGACGAATTGAACCAAGTTGCAACGGCAGTTAATGAGATGGTAACTTCAATTCAAGAAATTGCGCGAAATACTAACAGTGCAGCAACGAGCGCAGAACAAACCAGTGAAACCGCAAATATCGGGAAAACAACGGTCGAGTCGTGTGTACAACGAATTAATCAATTAGCTGAAGACGTCGAACAAGCGGCTACAGGCATGACGGAACTTGAAAATAACAGCGGTGCTATTGCTAGCGTTCTTGAAGTTATTCGAAATATTGCTGAGCAAACAAACCTGCTGGCGTTAAATGCCGCTATTGAGTCTGCTCGTGCCGGTGAAGCCGGAAGAGGTTTTGCGGTTGTTGCAGACGAAGTTCGCACGTTGGCGCAAAAAACACAGACTTCTACCGTCGAAATAGAAAAAATTATCGACAGCATTGTGAGCAGTACTAAGGACTTAGGGCAAGTTATGCAAGGAAACCAGCAGAAGTCCTCTGAAGCAGTAACCGAAGGTGATAATACCGTTGTGGCCTTAGAGCAAATAATGGCATCGGTAGCGTCGATAAAAGACACCAACACACAGGTAGCTACAGCAGTTGAAGAGCAGTCCTCTGTGGCGGAAGAAATTAATGCCAGCGTCACGCGAATCAATGACATTGCGGAAAGTAGTGATCATTCGGTTGAACAAACCGTTGTTGCCAGTGGTCAGCTGGCAGAAACAGCGAACACTTTACGGGCGCTTGTCAGCCGTTTCAAAGTTTAGTGATTGAAGCTCACGGATGAGCTTTTCGATTGGTATGCGGCCATTCGTATTGAGCCGCCACTAAGTGGAAGTTGATGCTGTGAAAATAGTCTGTGAAACGAAACGCCTAATTGTCCGGCAGTTTGAATTAAGCGATGCTCCTTTTATTGTCAGCTTACTCAATGATAACTTGTTCATTTGGTACATCGGGGATAAAAACGTTCGTATGCACGAAGACGCAACTAACTATCTTAAAATCGGCCCTATGGCTAGCTATGAGAAGCACGGCTTTGGTCTTAACTTGGTTTGCCTAAAAGAAACCCACACACCAATTGGCATGTGTGGCTTACTGAAACGAGACGAATTGGCAAGTCCGGATTTAGGCTACGCTTTTTTACCGGAATACAGTGGTAAAGGTTATGCAAGAGAAGCTGCGGAAAATACATTAAAAGCCGTTATGAAAACCTGTTCACTCGACACCGTTGTTGCTGTCACCCTTCCCGACAACCTCAGATCAAATAAACTGCTGGAAACTATTGGTTTCAGCTTCAAAGAGACAATAGAATTGTACGGTTCGCAAAACAATTTGTACGAATACCTAAGCTAATAAGCCGCAGCGCCCCCAAACCCACATCACTCGCTTTATCCCAACTCTGGTTGTACCACCAACACTTTCAAGTCTACAATGCTGTTAACTATTCGTTGGGAGCGGCATTATGGACTTTTCCTACAGTGCGAAAACAAAGGACTATTTGGCGCGGCTTGATGCCTTTATGCGCGAGTATATTGAGCCGTACGAAGACCAGTATCAAAAAGAGAATTACCGGCTGAACAGTACGCCCAACTGGCGTGAGTGGCAGGTGCCGCCAAGGGTGGCAGAGCTTAAGCTGTTAGCAAAAGAGCGGGGGCTTTGGAACCTGTTTTTACCGGACGACGAACTGGGTGCTGGCTTAACGACGCTGGAATACGCACCGTTGGCCGAACGTATGGGCCGTAGCCTGTTAGCGCCTGAGGTGTTCAACTGTAACGCGCCCGACACCGGCAATATGGAAGTGTTGTATCACTTTGGTGATGATCCGCAACAAGAGCAGTGGCTAACACCGCTTTTAAACGGCGACATTCGCTCGGTGTTTTGTATGACAGAACCCGATGTTGCATCCTCCGACGCCACTAACATGCAAACCACCATTGTTGCCGATGGCTCAGACTGGGTTATTAACGGCCGTAAGTGGTGGAGTACCGGTTTAGGCCACCCGGACGCTGAAATTGCCATTGTTATGGGGTTAACCGACGAAGACGCCGACAAGCACCATCGACATTCTATGGTGTTGGTGCCTTTAAATACGCCGGGTGTGAATATTGAGCGCATGTTGCCTGCTTTAGGTGAGTACGACGCGCCTTATGGTCACGGTGAGGTGGTGTTCGACAACGTGCGCGTACCGAAAGAGAACATTATTGTCGGCCCCGGTGCGGGTTTTAAAATTGCGCAAGGGCGTTTAGGTCCGGGGCGCATTCATCATTGTATGCGAGCCATTGGCGCTGCAGAGCGCGCGTTGGAGCTTTTCATTGAGCGTGGCGTATCGCGCATTGCCTTTGGTGAGCCGTTAATGAAACTGGGCGGCAATACCGAGCGCTTAGCTGACTTGCGTGTAGCCATTGATCAAGCACGGTTACTGACACTGCACGCTGCATGGCAAATCGACAACATTGGCGCTATGAATGCTATTAAAGAAATATCGGCCATTAAGCTGGTAGCGCCGAGTGTGCTGCAAAAAGTGGTGGATGAAACCATGCAATTATTCGGGGGCGCTTCCATGTGTCACGACACACCGCTTCCGGGTTTGTTAACAGTAGCTCGTTCTTTGCGCATTGCCGATGGACCCGACGCGGTTCACCGTGCGACCATTGCAAAAACAGAGTTAAAACAATGGAAAGGGCGCTCCAATGACTGAAACTTCATCCGCCGTCGTTGACCAGGCGAGTGACGTACGCGAAGAAGAGACATTACCCATAGAGGCACTAGATAACTGGTTGGCGGAACACATTGGTGATGAGCTGCCGGAAGACCGCGGTGCTTTGCGTATTACCCAATACACCGGTGGTGTATCGAACTGGACTTATCGTTTAGATTACAACGGCCTGGCTTTGGTTCTGCGCCGCCCACCAGATGGCACAAAGGCCAAGTCAGCGCACGACATGGGTCGTGAGTTCCGTCTGCAAAAACGCCTGAGACCAGAGTTTCCACACGTACCCAGAATGCTGGCGTATTGCCGTGACGAGTCGGTTATTGGCGCTGAATTTTATGTCATGGAGCACATTACCGGCATCATTCCGCGTCGGCGTTTTCCTAAAGGGTTGGATTTAAGTTCTGAACAGGCCTGTCAGCTATGTACGAATGCACTGGATAAACTGATAAAGCTGCACCAGGTAGACTTAGACAGCACAGGCCTACGCAAAATTGCAAAAGGTAAAGGCTATACCGAACGTCAGGTAAATGGTTGGTGTGGCCGTTACGAAAAAGCAAAGACCTGGAATGTATTCGGGGCGGGTTCAGTGATGCGCTGGCTGCAGGAAAATAAACCTGAAAATGAAACCATTTGTCTGGTTCATAATGACTTCAGGCTGGACAATCTGATACTGAACCCCGAAGACCTAACCGATATTATCGGTATTCTGGACTGGGAACTGGCGACCTTGGGTAACCCGTTAATGGACTTAGGTAATTCGCTGGCGTACTGGATTGAAGCGGGTGATGATAAAGTTGCCAGAGCAACAAAGCGCCAACCCAGTGATTATCCGGGCATGCTAACCCGTAAAGAAATTATCGACTACTACTGCGAGCGTACCGGCACCAAGGTCGAAGACTTTGCCTTTTACGAAGTGTTTGGCTTGTTTCGTTTGGCAGTTATAGCCCAGCAAATTTATTACCGGTATCACCACAAGCAAACCACTAACAAAGCCTTTAAGAACTTCTGGTTTCTGGTGAATTACCTACTGTGGCGTTGCCGTCGTCGTATTGCCAAAGCTTAACTAATTAAAAAATAAAGAGATTCAACAATGCCACAAGAACGGAAAACCATTTTAATTACCGGTGCCAGCTCTGGTCTAGGGCAGGGCATGGCGCGCGAATTTGCCGCAGAGGGTAAAAACTTATGTCTATGCGCCCGCCGTTTAGATCGCTTAGAGGCGTTAAAAACAGAACTGGAAGACAAGCATTCTGGCATAACGGTCAGCATTAAAACGCTGGACGTAAACGCTCACGAAGACGTGTTTCGTGTGTTTCAGGAGTTTAAACAAGAGCAGGGACAAATTGACCGCTTTGTGATTAATGCGGGCATGGGCAAAGGCGCAGCGTTAGGTACGGGTTACTTTGAGGCCAACAAAGCTACGGCCGAAACCAACTTTGTGGCGGCGCTGGCGCAATGTGAAGCGGCTATGGAAATTCTGCGCGAGCAAAAGCTCGGGCATTTGGTGACTATTTCGTCGATGAGTGCTTTCCGTGGTATGCCTCGGGCAATGACGGTGTATGCGGCAACCAAAGCTGGTTTGGCGTCGTTAACCGAGGGCATTCGTGCGGACTTAATGAAAACCTACGGCAGTAACAGCCCAATTAAAGTGTCAACCATTTACCCGGGCTACATTCGCTCAGAAATTAACGAAAAAGTGAAAAACACGCCTTTTATGGTAGACACCGAAACTGGTTGTCGCTTGCTGGCAAAAGCCATTAACAAAGAGCCGGTAAAAGCGTACGTACCTTACTGGCCTTGGGCATTAATGGCGTTTTTAATGAAACGCTTGCCGTTAAAGTGGGTGTTAAAGCTGGCTTAACTCTTGGTTATTCACCTGAACCAGAACACACGGCGTCACCTCGGGTGGAAACCTGAACCGACAGCGACTGGCTGACGCCTTGTGCATCGTTAAACAGAAATACCGGTTCGACTAAAAACATGTCGCCGCGTTTTCCGTCGTGGTTGATTTCTAACTTCTGATCGGCCAAGTTCAGTTTAATGCAGCCGTCGTGTTCGGTGGTCATCATGCGTTGCCATTTATCCGGTTGCGGCTCGTGCAGCCATATTTCATAGCCTTGCCATTGCGTGCTTTCGCCACGCTGACACCAGTAACTATGAGCTTCTAAAGAACCGTCGTCGGTTGTTACTATTTGCTGTATTTCACAGTCTTCCTCATGCGGAAGGTCAGGTTGCATGGTGGTCTTCTGATAAATAACAGCGCTACCAAGAATGACGATAACAGTAATAATAGTGGCACTCACGCCGAGCAGAATTTGCTTTAACATATGGCTCCAGAACCTGATACAGTATAAGTTCTTAGTATAAAGACAATAAATATAAGAACAATGACTTGGGGGAAGTATGTGGCAACGTGTTTTGGCATTACTGATTCTTATTGCCGGCCTGTTAATGGCTGTTTTGGGTGTAGTGAGTGACAACGACACCAATGTCAGGCTGTCGGGTGCGGTTCTGATGCTGATAGGTATTATCTGGCTTTACAAGCAACCGACTTTAAAGTCGCTTAACCGTACCGATAAGCCGACGTTAAAATGGTATCAGTCTCCAATCCTTTGGGTTCCGGTTATCGCGATTATCCTTTTTATTATCAGTCTGGTCATGTAGGAATCTAAGTAATGAATATAGCGAAACGAATTGTAATTTTAGCGGGTGCAGTAGGCTTATTTTTCTATACTGCGGAGCAGGAAGAGCTGATTACATTAATTGCGAATTTTAACCTTGGTTGGTACAAATTAGGTGTTCCTATTGCCTGGGGTTTAGTACTGGGCGGTCTTGGGGCTTTGCTAAGATTACGTTGGTTGTTGTCGTGGATGGCGCCCGTTACTCTGGTCGCCAGTGCCATAACGACTATGGGACTCATTGGTGCAATCGCCGTATTTGCCAAGCATCAGTTAGTCGTGCTTAGTTTGCCGCCATTACAACTAGCCGCGGTGGGTATTGGTCTGTATTTGTTTGGCGTCAGTTTGACTAAGCTAATGGGAGACATTGAAGCCAGAAAATCGGAAAAGGACGAGGAATGAGTCGTCAAAGTAGTCCTGGAATTACATTAAACAGCGACATTGGTGAAAGTTTTGGTGCCTGGACAATGGGCGCCGATGACCTAATTATGCCCCACATTGACTGTGCCAATGTAGCTTGCGGTTTTCATGCGTCAGACCCCCTGACCATGTTGAAAACCGTCAAGCTGGCAAAACAGCATAATGTGACCATAGGAGCGCACCCTGCGTACCCTGATCTTGTTGGCTTTGGTCGACGCCACATGAAGTTAAAACCCGATGAAGTAACGGCGTTAATTCAATACCAGGTAGGTGCCTTGCAGGGTATTTGTGCCGGGCAAAAAACTGAAGTGAGTTACGTTAAACCGCACGGAGCACTTTATAATGACATGCTGAGCGACGGTCAGCAGTTTGATGCGGTCTGCGAAGCTATCGCTGCATTGCAGGATGACCGCCATGAACCTTTACCATTAATGGTTATGGCAACTCCTGAAAACGATGCCTGGCGCCATCGTGCACAAAAATTTAATGTCGAATTATGGTTTGAAGGCTTTGCTGATAGGGCTTATGACGACAACGGGCAATTGCGCTCGAGAAGCAATTCTGATGCCGTGCACGGTGACACAGAAATCATGTACGCTCAGGCCGAAGCCTTTGCTAGCGGTCGTGCTATTGAGAGTGTATCTGGCAAGTCGCTGCAGATTGAAATCGACTCTCTTTGTGTTCACGGGGATAATCCAAAGGCGATAGAAACAGTGGAGAAACTGCGGGATATCGTCCGAAAAGCTTATGACTAGCTCTACGAGTAAAGAGTTTAACTTTCCCAAACTGGTTTCTGCCGGTGCCGATGCCGTTATCGTCTACTTAGGCGAGGGCATCAGTGTTTCGGTTAACCAACAGGTTCTTGCAGCGGTTAAAGCGATAGAGGAACAACTGTCGGACGTGGTGCTGGATTTAGTGCCGTCCTATAACTCTTTAATGGTGTATTACGATGTTCTGCGCACCGATGAGTCGGAAATAAGGGAACGTTTGCGTAAAGCGTTAAGCGATTTGACTAGCGATGACCGAGAACAGACCGGCAAGCGGCATCGTATTCCGGTTTATTATGACGAAAGTGTCGGACCGGATTTAGCCCGCATTGCAGAGACAAACAATTGTTCAGTAGAAGATGTAATCAGAGCCCATACTGAGCAAACTTACCGCGTGTACGCCATGGGGTTTGCGCCGGGTTTCGCTTATTTAGGTGAAGTTAGTGAGAAGATCCGAACGCCCCGTTTAGATAACCCCAGAAAGCGAATTACCGCAGGCAGCGTTGCTATTGCCGAAAGCCAGACTGCAGTTTATCCGTCATCGTCTCCCGGCGGTTGGAACATTATTGGCCGCACTTCAACGCAATTGTACGACCCTTCCTCCGGGACCATCAGCCCGCTGAATGTGGGTGATGAAGTCGAATTTTACTCGGTCAGCAAAGAGCAGTTTGTTGATGAGGGCGGCGACACGGAGGCTTTGCCATGATGCGTATTATTGAGCCGGGCATGCGCGCAGCCGTTCAGGATTTCGGACGTTTCGGCTACTTGTCGAAAGGCCTGACCCGGGGCGGCCCTATGGACGAACATGCGTTTTTATGGGCAAACCGGTTACTGAATAATGACTTTAACGCCGCACAAATAGAAGTCACTTTGGGTGGCTTTGAAGTGGAGTTTGACTGCGATTGTCAGTGTGCCGTAACCGGCGCTGATGTTGAACTGACACTAGACGGCGAGACGTTAAACAACTGGCAGAACTTTAAGGTACGCGCTGGTCAAAGACTAAAAATGGGATACGCTACTGCCGGTGTTCGTGCGTATTTAGCGGTGCAGGGTGGGTTTCAGGTTGAACCTAAGTGGGGCAGTTGCGCAACAGTTACCCGTGATTCGGTAGGAGGTTTGCACGGCGACGGTTCGTTTTTAAAAGCGGGTGATGAGCTCAGTTTAAATAAACAAGAATTTCAAATGTCACGCCGTGTTGGTTGGGCTTACCGGCCAAATTACGAAAAAACACCGGTTATTGGCTTAATCCCAGGCTTTCAGTACGAGGCTTTTCCCATGTCTGCAAGAGAAGCATTTTGCTACGAAGACTATGAAGTGACCAAAGACAGCGACCGTATGGGCATTCGTTTGTCTGGTAAAGCGTTGGAATATGACGGTGAGGGGCTGGTATCTGAAGGTGTGAATGTGGGGTCTGTACAGGTGCCGGCGAACGGGCAGCCCATTATTATGATGCACGACAGGCAGACTTTAGGTGGTTATCCCAAACTGGGCACCATTAACCCTTTTGATTTAGGTCGGCTGGCGCAATGCCAACCCGGTCAGACAGTTCGTTTTACCCGTATTGAAGGTAAAGTCGCACAGCAGCAACTGCGCCGTTTTTATCAGTTTTTTAATGTTCGCTTAGCTTGTCAGGCAGGCGATAACCTGCGATCATAACCGCTTCATTTTATCCGGTGTTGATTTTGTAGCGGAGACAAAAGGTTCATGGCTGATACTGATTCACGTCCCAGTAATTTTATTCGTCAAATCATTGATAAAGATTTGGCCAGTGGTAAGCACTCTACCGTACATACCCGTTTTCCTCCGGAACCTAATGGTTACCTTCATATTGGCCATGCCAAATCGATAGTGCTGAATTTCGGTATTGCCGAAGACTATAACGGCACCTGTAACCTACGTTTTGATGACACCAACCCACTGAAAGAAAAAGTGGACTATGTGAACTCCATTAAAAAAGACGTGGAGTGGTTGGGTTATCACTGGGAAGGCGAGCCACGCTATTCCTCTAACTACTTTGATCAACTGCACGCGTTTGCAGTTGAGCTCATTGAAAAAGGTCTGGCCTACGTTGATTTCAGTTCTCAGGATAAAATGCGCGAAATGCGCGGTACCCTGAAAGAGCCGGGCGTGAACAGCCCATACCGTGATACTTCTGTGGAAGAGAATTTAAAGCACTTTGCTGACATGACAGCAGGTAAGCACGAAGAAGGCACCGCGGCATTACGGGCGAAAATTGATATGAGCTCGCCGTTTATGTGTATGCGCGATCCGGTTATTTACCGTGTGCGTTTTGTGCACCATCACCAGACCGGTGATAAATGGTGCGTTTACCCAATGTATGATTTCACCCACTGTATTTCCGATGCGCTGGAAGGTATTACGCACTCGTTGTGTACGCTGGAATTCCAGGACAACCGTCGCTTGTACGACTGGGTGCTGGATAACATCAGCATTGACTGTCACCCGCAGCAAATTGAGTTCTCGCGCCTTAACCTGCAATACACGGTGATGAGTAAGCGCATTATCAATACGCTGGTGGACGAAAATAAAGTAAGCGGCTGGGATGATCCTCGTATTGCCAGTGTTGCTGGCTTGCGTCGCCGCGGTTACACTCCAGAGTCGATTCGTGAATTCTGTCGTCGCATTGGTGTGACCAAAATGGATAACCAGGTAGAAATGAGCATGCTGGAAGCTTGCATCCGTGATGACCTGAACGCCAACGCACCACGCGCCATGGCGGTGATGGACCCGGTTAAAATTGTTATTGAAAACTACCCGGAAGGCGAGCAGGAACTGTTGGATGCGCCAAACCATCCGAATGACCCGGAAATGGGCTCTCGTCAGGTGACTTTTAGCCGCGAAATTTGGATTGAGCGGGAAGACTTCCGTGAGTCTGCCAATAAGAAGTTTAAGCGCCTGGTGTTGGATAAAGAAGTGCGCTTACGCAATGCCTATGTTATCCGCGCAGACCGCGTTGAAACTGACGCTAACGGCGAAATTCAGACCATTTACTGCCATTACGACGCTGAGACCTTGGGTAAAGACCCGGCGGATGGTCGTAAGGTAAAAGGGGTTATTCATTGGGTTTCGGCTGAAACAGCGAAAGAAGCCGAATTCCGTGTGTATGACCGTTTATTCCAGGTGCCTAACCCGGCTGCCGAGGAAGACTTATTCTCAACGTTGAATCCGGAGTCTCTGGTTATCAAGAAAGGCTTTGTGGAAGCAAACCTGGCGAATGCAAAACTGGGCGAGAACTTCCAGTTTGAGCGCCTGGGATACTACTGCCTGGATCAGGATGCTGAAACAGAAGGTCGTTTGATATTCAACCAGACAGTTGGCTTACGCGACAGTTGGGCGAAAATAGAACAGCAGCAAGCTACTGAATCGTAAATTGGTCCAATAGCTTAGCGCCGTATAGACGTGAGGGGGTGTAAAAGCCCCCTGAATGTTTCTGGCTTAAGGTATGAACGGCTAATTCAACAGCCCCTTCGGCGGTTAGCGAATAGCCATTTTTCACTTTTACCCGCATACTCTTCTTATTGCCTTTGGAATCGGCAATTTCACCCCAGACGTAAGTTGGGTTATTCTTCCGTTCTTTTTCTTCAGGGCCGGCAGGCTGTGATTCCAGCTTCTTCTTCAATTTAGCCTGAACCCATTTCCAGTTAAATACCCAACGGAACCAGTTCATCCGTCGCATTTTCTTCACTAAGCGCGGACTGGCTGGTATATACACTTCAATATTAGGTATTTCGGTCGTGTAGTAGGCGGTAGAGACATCGCCCCAGGGAATGGTCATGGCACACTTCTCGCCATTACCAAAATCTATCCAGCGCGAATGCCAGGCGTGCGGAACATCCGTAATTTGTCCGTTGATCCGGGCAGCGCCCCCACGACCTAAACGCTCGATGCTGGTTTTGGCGGTACCTCGGCTCATACGTGAACCGGAGTCAAAGCCTAAAGCCAGATGCTCGGCTTCCGGCATTTGAGCATTTAGCCTTGCGGCAATGCAATCTGTTGGAATAACGTCAAAACCAACGCCTGGACAAATAACAATACCGGCTTCGCGCGCAGCTTTATCCATGGAGTGAGCGTATTCAAATACGTCTATCTCGCCGGTAATGTCTAAATAGTGGGTTTTGGTATCAATACAGGCTTGAATAAGCGGAGCTGCTGTCTGGCTAAACGGACCCGCGCAATTGATGACGAGATCGACGTCTTCCAATTGCTTTTTTACTTCATCGATACTGTCCAGCGAAAAGGCTTTGTATTGAAAGGCCAGATGACGGGCAACTGGCTCAAGGGAGTCTTCGTTACGGCCGGCTAAAATGGGTTGATAACCGCGTTTTTTTGCCTGATGGGCAATAAGCTTGCCGGAATAACCATATGCTCCGTAAATGAGCCAGCGCAGAGCCATTAGTCTGCCTCAGCAGCAGCTTTGTATTCGCAGCTTTCGCCGCGTTGACATTCGCCGTACAGATAAAGGCTGTGATTGGTCAGTTTTATTTTATTGGCTGCGGCAACTTTATCCTGGCGCTCTTCAATGACGTCGTCTTCAAATTCAAAGACGTGTCCGCAGGTTAAACACACCAAGTGATCGTGGTGATGCTTTGCACTTAATTCAAATACCGAACGCCCACCTTCAAAGTGGTGGCGAGTAATAATACCAGCGTCATCAAACTGGTTTAGTACCCGATATACGGTAGCCAGGCCAATTTCATCTTTTTGTTCGAGCAGAATTTTATAGACGTCTTCCGCACTGATGTGTTGGTTTTCTGGTTGTTTTAAAATCTCCAGAATTTTCATCCGTGGTGAAGTGACTTTGAGTCCTGCTTTTTTTAGCTGTTCGTCGTTACTCGCCATAATGATTCGTATCTCAGTTAAACATGTACAACAGCATACCCTGTATTAGCTGTCACTTGCCAGTTCTGCCAAACACATTTCTTCATAAACTTGCTGGCACCACTTGCTAACACGCTCTTTGGTTAATTCTGGTTGACGGTCTTCGTCAATACCCAGCCCAACAAAGTGATCATCATCTGCCATGCCTTTAGAGGCTTCGAAGTTATAACCTTCCGTAGGCCAGTGCCCGACAATGATGCCGCCACGTGCTTCGACAATATCGCGTACCATGCCCATAGCGTCCAGGAAGTACTCGGCGTAATCTTCCTGATCACCACAGCCAAAAATAGCAATGAGCTTGTCGGTGAAGTCTATTTCTTCAAGTTCGGGGAAAAAATCGTCCCAATCGCACTGAGCTTCGCCGTAGTACCACGTCGGAATACCGAACAGTAGTAGGTCATAACTGGCAATATCTTCTTTACTGGATTTAGCGACGTCTTTTACGTCGACAAGTTTTTTACCCAGTTCTTTCTGAATCATCTGAGCGACGGCTTCGGTGTTACCGGTATCGCTTCCAAAGAAAATTCCAACAGTTGCCATAAATCAATTTTCACCTGGTTATACGAACAAACAATACTGAATGGATTGCCATTCAGCGGCGTAAATTATCAATTGGGTTAAACTCCGGACTCCCAGAGCACCTGAATAATACCTTTAGCAATAAAACCAAAACAGCCAAGAAACAGTACCAGCCAAACGATAATCTGACCGAACTTGGGTACTGCAGAGCGTTTCAATACATCACGGATGGCTAAGCCTATGAGTAAGAATAGTATGGCCAGCGTAAAATTGGTGGCCAGAATTTCAATTTGCTCGTAATACTCAGCTAACATACTACTTAACCTCGCTGATGTGTAACGCTCGGACTGTTTTTTAACGGCGCCTAGATTACCATAAAGCACCGCGACTGGCGAGATTACTAAGCCAGAAACTCAAGTACAAGGCGGTTGAATATTCGGGGTTTCTCGGCGTGCAGCCAGTGTCCCGCGTCTTCTATTATCTTTACTGAAGTATTGCTAAAGCGCGAGCTGACTTCTTGTTGGTGTTTTTCTGTCAGATAGTTTGAGTTGCCGCCTTTGATGAAAAGTACAGGACCTTCGTATTGGCCTTTACTGACAGCGGCTGAAATCTGTTCGTAATTCTGCTTTAACCCTTCGAGATTAAGTCGCCATTGATAGCCGTCGTCGGTCTTTTTTAGATTCTTTAGTAAAAACTGACGCACGCCTTTTTCTGAAATTTTATCGGCTAATTGCTTGTCCGCATCGCCGCGGCTTTTGACCTGAGTTAAATCCAGCCCTGAAAGAGCATCCATGATGCTGTCGTGGGTTCCGTCATAAGCGGCGGGGGATATGTCTGCGAATATGGCTGCTTTAACCCTTTCTGGTGCCTTCATGCAGATTTCCATGGCGATTTTGCCACCCATGGAATGGCCCAGTACAGCAAACTGTTCAATGTCTAAGGCATCGGCCAGTTTGATAATGTCATCTGCCATGGCCGGATAAGTCATGGTGTCACTGTGAAAAGAGTCACCGTGGTTGCGAGTGTCCGGTAAAATACAAAAATAATCTTCGGACAGTTCGCGGGCGATACTTTTTAAATTGTCTTTATCGCCAAACAGTCCATGAATGATGATGATAGCCGGATTGCTTTCGGAGCCAAGTGTTTCGTGATTCAACAATGAAGAGTCTGCCATCGAACTGCCTTTAGTGATAAACTTTGATGCATATTTTCAAGGCTTTGTCGGGGCGTTGCAAGTGACAAAGCGAAACCTTTCAAATTTTAGAGGTAGAAAGTCAACAATGAAGCGGATTGACATTGACGACGACTTATACGCGTATATTGCAAGCCACACCAGACAAATAGGTGAGAGTGCTTCAGATATTCTGCGCCGGTTACTTGATGTGAATAGTACAGAATTTGCAGTGGATGCTAAAAGCGAACAAACCGAATCGGTTTTTAATCGTTTAAATGAGCAGGATGTTCGTATTCAGAAAAGCGTGGTCGCGCGTTTTTTGTATATTTTGAGCATGCTGTACCGTTGTCATTCCAGTGAGTTCTCACAGGTGTTGGATATTCGCGGGCGTGACCGTCAGTATTTTGCCCGCTCAGAAGAAGCTTTGCTGACCTCGGGTAACAGCACGAATCCGAAGCAGATACCAGACTGTCCATTTTGGGTTATTACCAACACCAATACGACGAAGAAAAAATCTATGCTGACTCAGGTGGCGGAAAAGCTTGGCTATGATTCAGCAGATGCAGAAAAAATCAGGGACTTTTTATAATGGCGAATCACGAGCGAGCAGGTCAGCTGGCACAAGCTGGCGACTTGACGAATATTGCGCAATTGACCAGTGCTTATTACGTTTACGAGCCGGACCCACGTAAAGCGGCAGAAAAAGTCAGCTTTGGTACCTCGGGCCACCGGGGTAGTTCACTCAAGCGCTCGTTTAATGAAGCCCATATTCTGGCTATTGCGCAGGCTATTTGCGCTTACCGCGAAGAGCAGGGAATTACCGGGCCAATTATGGTGGCCAAAGACACTCACGCTTTGTCAGAGTCGGCTTATATTAGCGCTTTGGATGTATTTATTGGTAATGGCATTGAGGTGCAGGTTCAGACCGACCACGATTACACACCGACGCCGGTATTAAGCCGTGCCGTAATTCAATGGAACCGCAAGAATAAAGCAAAAGCGGACGGGGTGGTAATTACACCGTCGCACAACCCTCCGGAAGATGGTGGCTTCAAATATAACCCTCCGCATGGCGGGCCGGCGGACTCTGATGTCACGCGAATCATTGAGAAATACGCAAACGCGTTGTTGTCATCAGGTTTAGTCGGGGTAAATACCTGTGAAAGTGAAGATGTATTGCGGCACCCGAAACTGACCTTTATAGACTGGCGCTCGGACTATATTAGTCAACTCGAAGACTGCATTGATATGTCAGCCATTCAAAATGCAAAACTGACGCTGGCGGTCGATGCCATGGGCGGTTCAGGTGCTAAGTACTGGCAACAAATTGCTGAGCATTACAACTTATCGATTGAGGTTCGCAACGCCGTTGTTGACCCGACCTTCGCATTTATGCCGTTGGACAAAGATGGCAAAATTCGGATGGATTGCTCCTCGCCGTTTGCTATGGCCAGCCTGTTAGAGCTAAAAGAGAAGTTCGACTTAGCTTTTGGTAATGACCCGGACTACGACCGGCACGGTATAGTAACTCCTACGCATGGCCTGCTAAACCCAAATCATTATTTGTCGGTTGCCATAGATTACTTGTGCAAAAACCGTGACTGGGACAAAGATATTGCTATCGGTAAAACACTGGTATCCAGCGCCATGATTGATCGTGTGGTGAGTGCAAACGAGCGTCCATTGATGGAAGTACCCGTTGGTTTTAAGTGGTTTGCGCAAGGGTTAGCTGAGCAAAGTATTGCGTTTGCCGGAGAAGAAAGTGCCGGTGCAACCTTGCTTGATCGTAAAGGCAATACTTGGACCACCGATAAAGACGGCATTGTTATGGCCTTACTGGCAGCCGAAATACTGGCAAAAACCGGTAAAAACCCGGGGCAGTACTACGATGAACTATGCCAGCAACATGGCACCGCTTATTATCGCCGTGTTGATACCGTTTCCAGCGCCGATAAAAATGCTCGCTTTAAAGGCATTCGTGCATACAAAATGAAATTGCCCGAATTGGCGGGTGACAGTGTGTCTGATATTTCTACAAAAGCGTCGGGTAACGGGGCACAGTTTGGCGGTATTAAAGTAACCACAGACAACGGTTGGTTCGCTGCCAGACCTTCCGGTACTGAGCCGGTTTATAAAATTTACGCGGAAAGTTTTGTCAGCGAAGAGCATTTAGATGACATTCTGGCGCAGGCCACCACCTGGGTGAATGACCTGCTGACAGATTAACCTCTTAACGAAGGACGGCGTTAGATTCCATTTCTTCGTCGTCCTCTTCTTCTGACTCAGGGGCTTCCTCAGCCATTGACGTTAATAGCTCATCAGAGGTTTGTGACGGAGCCAGTATGGCAAAGTTGCTGTGTTGCTGGTCCTCGGCTTTTGCACGTCGTGTAATGCGATACAGCGAATAAAAACCAACACAGGCGGTTAATGCAGCCAGTAACAGGAAGAAGTAGTTAATAGCGCCAAACTGCATTAATGCGGCTACAGCCGGTGCCCCAATAATTGATCCTGCTCCACCAATTTTGATGATAGCACCCGTTGCTCCGACCATTTGATCGCGCTCGAGGAAGTCGTTGGTGTGTGCCATGCCTAGTGAATATAACGGCAGAATGAAGGCGCCTAATAAACCAACATTCAGGTAGATAAGAAGCGCGCTCGATGCGCCTAACTGTGAAAGGGCGACTGCAGTCAGCGCGCCACCGGTTGCACAAATAGCAATAACAAAGCGGCGATCAATTCGATCGGATAATAAACCGAAGGGGGCTTGTGAAATAAGACCGCCGACAATAAAGGCTGACATGAAGAAGGTAATTTGCACAACGCTCAGGCCGATATATGACGCATACATAGGCCCGATACCATAAAACATGGCGTAGCAGGCTTGCATAATGAAGGCATTTACCACACCCAGCGGTACCGTTTTAAGCAGCAACGAGACAGGAACCTTTCGGTTTTCGTGGGTTGTCGGCTCAGCCGTCACACTGACCAAAATTGGAATTAAAGCAAGGTTAATCAGCAGAGCGACAATGGCAAAAGCGACAAAGCCAGCCGGGTCTGCCACGCCGAGAATTAGCTGGCCCGCAATGAGGCCGGTGTAAATAATGACTAGGTAGATAGACAGCAAAGTACCACGGCTGCGGTTATCCGCCATGGTGTTAAGCCAACTTTCGACAATGACAAAAATACCAGAAATGGCAAAGCCGGTAATAAAGCGCATAACAAACCAGACAACGGGGTCGACCCAAATGGCCTGCATTAGAATACTGAAGGCTGCTAGTGCCGCAAGACCACCGAATGAACGAATATAGCCTACCCGACGGATGTCTTTAGGTGCGCGAGTAGACCCAAACAGATAGCCAATAAAATAGGCCGACATGATAAAACCGGTAACCAGGGTACCGAAGTCTTCAATGGTGGCACGTAAACTGAGCAGGGTGCTGGTCATGCCAACACAGACCCCAATTAAACTGATGCTACCAAGCAGTGAACTGATACCGCGAAGTTGTTGTTTTAGCATGCCTTTGTCACCCTTCGTCCGTTTGTCGCAATACTACCTTTAGTCGCCTTATTTTCCTAGAGGAGATTCCCACAAGCTTATCCACAAGTTGTTACTTGCTGTTCGCTATCTGGCTGTTTAATATGCTCTCAAAGTCTTATTTGGATAATGGCATGTCAAAGTCGAAGATTCATTACGTTGCAGTCGCTTTTCTATTACTGTTAGCCACTTTTACGGCAACAGATGCTGAGGCGCGGTTAATTGATAATTTGTATTCGGCAGAGGTTGAAGTCGCGTCGCAAAGTTCATCGCACCGACAGCAGGCAATTGGTGAGGCTTTTGATCGAGTCATTATTAAGGTCACTGGGAAATTGGATTCGACAGAGCACGAAGCGATAAAGCGAGCCAAACGAGATATGAATAATTACCTGGTGCAATATGGTTACAGCGATAACCAGGGACAACGAACGTTAACGGCAACCTTTGATGGCAGAAAATTAAGAGCGCTTCTTGCCGAATATAAACTGCCTTACTGGGGTAGCCGCAGACCTCAGTTAATGCTTTGGATTGCACAAGAAAATGATAGCGGGCAACGGACAATAATTGATAGTAACAGTGAGTCTGTTTTTACTCAGCAGCTTAGGTTCTTCGCTAAGCAGTACAGTATTCCGGTTCAGCTTCCGCTAATGGATTTAACCGATAATTTCACCATTAGTGCAATGGATGTCTGGGGACGCTTTTTAGACCCTGTGAGAACAACCACAGAGCGTTATGGTACGGATGGGTTACTGGTAGCACGTATTGTTCGGCAAGAGGATGAGAAAGCACCCTGGAGTTTGAACTGGTTTGTAGAAATAGGTGATGACAGGTTTGCCGGAGAAGTGACGGCAACAAGTGTTGACTGGCTAGCAGAACCTTTAATAGAACAATTAATGATGAAGCTGTCAGATGAATACAGCATGACCGCCGGCGATGAGAACGTACGCAACACACTAACGGTCAAAGTTGAGCAGTTAAACAGCCTTAGCAGTGTTTTAAAACTGGAAAGTTTTTTGAAAAGTATTGTATCGGTACGGGAGGTTCGTTTACTGAAATACTCTCAGAATATGAGCGAATTTGAGATTGTTGTGAACGGACCTGTCGACCAAATATTGCAGGCTATCAACCTGGATGGTCGTCTTGTGTCCCAGGAAGTCGGTCCTTTTGTAGCGGCAAAACAAACGGAAACGCCTGTTTACCGCTGGGATGAGGGTCGCTAATGCCTCCACAGCAATTGCCGTTAGCTGTTCAGCTGCCGGATGATGAGCTTTTTTCTACCTTTCTTGAGGGCGATAACACGACTTTATTAAGCTGGTTAAAAGCTTTACCCGAAGCCAAGCCACCGTTAAAAAGAAACCAGCAACTAACCTGGTTATCGGGGGCAAGTGGCGTGGGTAAAAGCCATTTAATGCACAGTGTTATTGCGTCGGTAGGGCCCCAGCAGCGTATTGCTTACTTGCCGCTAAAAGAACTAGCTGAGGTTGATGCAGAAGCGGTGTTGAAGGGTATTGACCAGGCAGATCTCATCTGTCTGGATGATATTGACATTGTGACGATGAAACAGAACTGGAGCTTCGAGCTGTTCTCTTTAATTAACCGAGTAACTGATAATGAGTCTACGCGGCTCGTTATGACAGCAAAGCAGTCGGCGGCTCAAACCGAGGTCGTATTACCGGACTTACAGTCGCGCTTTCAATGGGCAACGGGTTTTCAGGTACATCCGTTAAACGATGAAGAAAAAAATAGTGCTTTAATACTCAGAGCTCAATGGCGTGGTCTGGAGCTTCCTGCAGATGTGGCGGCTTTTATGACTCAGCGTCTGGGGCGGTCTATGCGCGACTTAATGAAAGCTCTTAATGAACTTGATCAAGCCTCTATCACCTACCAGCGACGCTTAACAATTCCTTTTGTTAAGCAGGTTCTGGAAATTTAGTTGTAGTCTTTTAGCTTTTTAAGCCCTAAACCTTCTGCCCGGCCTTGATAACGAGCATAACCCGTGGCTCCAATAAAGGCTCCGGTTGTAAATATAATCTCCAGTATTGACCAAACTCGCTCATCAGGGTGGGTGTAAACGACAGTTAACCCGTGCAGAAAGTAAAACATTAAAATAAAGTTGGTCCACGCGTGCGTGTAAGCTTTGCCTTTAACCAGACCGTAGAGCGGGAATAACAAAGGCAGTACCCATAAGAACAGAGCAATATAAACGGGCAGTGTTCCTGGCGCGTCGGTTGGAATACCGTGCCATAAAGCTACTAAAATAAGTAATGGCCAGTAAAAAATCTGTGTTAACCAGCGATAAAAGCGCGGAGAAGTCGGCATTTAAAATTCCTATTATGAAAGCTTGCGAGCAAAGTTTGTGACACGTTTACCTAACGCAATAGCACATTGACGTTCGTGCTCTGTCAGTTTGTTACTGTGTTCATGATGGCTGGCTCCGTATGGTGAACCACCAGACTGAGTTTGATGCAGCGCGGGTTCTGAATAGGGAATACCAACCAACATCATGCCATGGTGAATTAAAGGCAGTGCCAGTGTTAGCAGTGTTGACTCCTGTCCACCATGAAGTGAGCTGGATGAAGTAAATACCGCGCCAGGTTTGTCGGTTAATGCACCTTGTAACCACTCTCGTGAGGTGCCTTCCCAAAATTTTTGCAGGCTTGATGCCATATGGCCAAAGCGGGTCGGGCTTCCAAGAATCAGCGCGTCACAGTTTTCAATATCACGGTTTTCAATTTCAAGATCTCTGTCACTCACTGCATTATTTCCATGCCCAGTACTGCGTAAAACAGCCTCGCCCCCCGCGCTTGTTACTCCTTCGGCAATTGCATCGGCCAACCTTTGCGTTGCTCCGTTGCGGCTGTAATACAGGATGACAACAGAAGTCATGACAGAATATCCAGCACGGCTTCAGGAGGGCGTCCAATAGCGGCTTTATCGCCAGCAATAACAATAGGGCGCTCAATCAGTTTAGGATTGTTGATCATGGCCGTAATTAATTCGTCTTCGTCGGTTACGCCGGCTAGCCCTAATTCTTTATATATGCTCTCTTTTTTTCTCATTAGCTGCTCAGCAGATAGGTTCAATTTAGTTAGAATGTCTTTTAGCTCTGCAGCATTTGGGGGTGTTTTAAGGTATTCGACAACTTCTGGTTCAATGTTGTTTTGCTGAAGAAGCTCCAAAGTTTGTCTTGATTTTGAACAACGTGGATTATGATAAATTGTTACTTGGCTCATAAGTGTCATACCTTGTAGTATCTGAATATCCGTTAATAGTAACGTAATTGAGGTAAGGAATGAAACTGAGAACGCTCGTTTGCGCGGCCGCAGCCGTATTGATAACAGCATGCTCTCCAAAGCCTGATGTCATCACCGACCAGGATAATGAATTCAGCTGGTCTCAACTTGACGGAAAAACCGTCGTCGTGAATTATTTTGCTGAATGGTGCGCACCTTGTCTGCGTGAGCTTCCTGAGCTGAATGAATTTAATAGCCATAAGCCACAGGATGTAGAACTGGTTGGTGTGAGTTTTGATCCCATGTCGAACAGCGAGCTTGCTGAACTGAAAGAACGTCACGGTATTGAGTTCCAGCTGGCTTTAATGGACCCCGCGCCTGCATTTCCGTTTCAGCGTCCGCAAATGTTACCCGCAACTTATGTGATAAAGCCTGACGGCACGGTAAAAGGGCCGCTTATGGGCGAGCAGGACCTGGAGTCGCTGGAAAATGCCATTAACTCACATTAAGTTTTGTACTTGTTGCTCTAAATTGCGAATTTGGTCAATACGTGCGTTAAGTCGTTTGTGAGTCAAGTCGCTGTCGGTATGGTTGTGGGCTGTATGCAACTGATCGATAGCCAGCTTGAAATTGCCTCTTAACGCAAGCGCCTCAGCGCGGGTTTCGTACATAGCCGCCCGTTTGCCATTGCGCTCATAAACCTGAGTAAGAAGGTCAAGTGCCAGCGGATCATTGGGCTGTCGCAATAGAAAGTCACGTAGCAACTTTTCCGCCAGAGAAGTGTCTTGTGCCTTTAGCGCTGCATTAGCAAAGTTTAATGTAATGACGGGCTCATTGGGTTGTTGAATATACTTTCCGCGTAACCAGTCGAGTACCGTTTCATAATCCTCTTTTTCGAGCAATATGTCGGTTTGAACATCAATATAAAAAGGGTTGTTTGGTGAGCGCTCCAGCAAAGGTTGCATCAACTCAAGAGCAACATCGCTATGACCGTTATCTAAAGCCCGTATTGCAAGAGCGTACTGCCCGGCTTGCTGGTTTATTGTGTTACGGCTAGAGCGCATAGACTCGAAGTCGCTTTGGGTACTGTTACCAATATAGCGTGCCTGAATCCGTGCCTTTGCCAAAGCAAAGTTAAGACTTGGCGGCACATCGACGCGCTGCATATTTTCAGCCCGGCTTCGGGTATCTGCAATACGAGATTCAGGAAGAGGGTGAGTCATGAGCATTTCAGGTGGCTTGCTAACGTATCGGTATTTCTCCGCAAGGCGACCAAAGAAGTCCGGTGCACCTTTGGGGTCGAACCCCGCAGCTAGCAGAACTGAAAGACCAATGCGGTCAGCTTCTCGTTCATACATTCGGGTGTAGTTAATTTGAGATTGTCCCGCCATACCCATGGTGGCATAAAGCCCCGCAGCGCCGGCCTCAGGGTTAGCCATACCAACTAAAATAGAGCCGATGATTCCGGCAATAGTCATTGGCATACTGCGCTGTTGCTCTTGCATGCGACGGACCATATGACGTTGAGTTATGTGTGCAACTTCGTGTCCAAGTACCGCCGCCAACTCTGATTCAGTTCTGGCTTCGTTGATTAAACCTGTGTGCACACCAACGTACCCGCCCATAAAGGCGAATGCGTTAATTTCTTTGTTGTTAATCCAGAAAAAGTTAAATGGATAGCGGACACCACTGGTATTTCTTACCAACCGTTGACCTATGCTGTTTAAGTAGCTATCTAACACTGGATCGTGAATGATAGGGGCTTGCGAGCGCACCTGTCTCATGTAGAAGTCACCAACCACACGCTCACGCTCAATGCTCATGAAAGCCGCTCCTGTGGAGCCAATTTCAGGTAAACGTTTATTATCCTGCATTGCGTTACTTGCAGCGCTAAAGCTTACTGCAAAAGTGAATAAGCAAGCGACAAAAAAGTGTAGTATTTTGGTGGACATCAACAACTCATTGGTTCAATGGAACAGGTTTCATCTAATTATCAGAACAAAATTCTTATCTTTAGTTCCTTTTTACTCTATGGGGTTATGGAAAGATTGCAAGGACTGATATTATCAATAGAACAGAAGAATAAGGGACGATGGCTATGTGGGAATACATTCAACAGTGGTACCGACGGAAGTTTGCAGATCCTAATGCAGTAACGTTGTTTCTGTTACTGGTGGTTACTGTACTTGTCATTGTACTCTTTGGCAGTTTGATAGTGCCGTTGTTAATCGCTATTTCTTTAGCCTATCTATTGGATTGGCCGGTTATGAGGCTAATGCAGCTAGGCTTATCGCGACTGACCGCTACCATTATTACGTTTTCCTTGTTCCTGGCACTGATGCTCCTTAGCTTATTGACTCTGGTTCCGGTTATTTGGCAGCAGAGCACGACGTTAATTCAGGAAATGCCGGATATGGTGACGAACCTACAAATTTGGCTACATAAACTGCCTGAGATGTTTCCTGGCATAGTTGATGACAACCAAATTAACGAATTCACTCAAGAAATGAAACGGCGGGCGGTTGGTCTGGGTGAAAACCTATTAACGGTCTCGTTAACTTCCATTGTCAATGTCATGGCGATGTTGGTTTATCTGATTATCGTGCCGCTGCTGATCTTCTTTATGTTAAAAGACCGGGACATTCTAATTGCTCATTTTAGTCGCTTGCTGCCTTCAAACAGACAGTTAATTTCGCAGGTGGGTCAGGAAATGAATCTGCAAATTATGAACTATATTCGTGGCAAAGCGATAGAAGTCGTAGTGGTTGCAGTAGTGACCTTCGTCACCTTCAGTTTGTTTGATTTGCGCTATTCAGCGTTACTTTCCATTATGGTGGGGTTATCGGTTTTAATTCCTTATATCGGCGCTGCAGTGGCGACAATACCTGTTGTGCTGGTGGCGTTATTCCAGTTTGGACCAACGGCGCCATTTGTCTGGGTTACTGTTGCTTACTTAATTATTCAGGCGCTGGACGGCAACCTTTTAGTGCCACTGCTGTTCTCTGAAGCGATTAGTCTGAATCCGGTTTACATTATTGCTGCGGTGTTAATTTTTGGCGGTATCTGGGGCTTCTGGGGCGTTTTCTTTGCAATTCCTCTGGCTAGCCTGGTTAAAGCTGTACTAACGGCCTGGGACAGTAATACCGGAGATAAGGCTATTGAAGAAACACCGCAATAGTGCGGTGTTTCTCATAAATTAAGCTTGTTTTAGATGTTCGAGTACCACCTCGTGGTGCTCTTTGGTTTTAAATTTATTGAATACCTGAGATACGGTGCCATCCTGCTCAACTAGAAAGCTAATACGGTGGATACCATCGTACTCTTTACCCATAAACTTCTTGAGTCCCCACACCCCGAAGTCTTCGGCAACTTTGTGGTCTTCATCGCTCAATAATGTGAAGTTCAGCTCGTCACGCTCGGTAAATTTGGCTAAACGCTTTGGTGCATCAGGGCTAATGCCAACTGATACGACATTAAATTCTTCCAGCTGCTTGCGACTGTCCCTTAAGTTTTGTGCCTGCACCGTGCAGCCCGGTGTCATGGCCTTGGGATAGAAGTATACCAGTACGCGATGTTTTTTTAGCAACTCAGATAAAGTGACAGAGTTTTCATTTGCGTCAAGTAAGGTGAAATCCGGTGCTTTATCGCCGGCTTTAAGTGTTTGCATAACTTTCTCCTGGAACTCAATTAACAGTGCGCTACATGATAACGAACACAAGCATACTTGGAAAATGCCGAAGTCGCAGAAGTTTACGGAACCTTCTTGGTAACTTATGTTCCTATCACTTGTGTTTCGTTAGGGCTGGCATTACCATTGGGGCCCCAATTTAGGACTTGGAGAATGTATGCTTAAGGGCAGTATTGTCGCTTTAGTTACCCCTTTTACAAAATATGGCAATGTCGATTACAGTGAACTTGAGTTTCTGGTCAACAAACATTGCGAAGCGGGTACAGACGCTATTGTAGCGGTTGGCACAACAGGGGAGTCAACAACCTTAACGCATGAAGAGCATATTGATGTCGTTAATGCGATGGTCGAACTTAGTGCCGGACGCATTGATATTATTGCTGGTAACGGCTCAAACTCAACCAGCGAAGCTGTGCAGCTCACTGAAAAAATGACGCAAGCGGGTGTCAGTGGCTTTTTGAATGTTACACCTTACTACAATAAACCTTCTTTAACGGGTCTTATTGCGCATTATCAGGCCTGTGCCGATTCCTCCGATAAACCCCAGATTCTCTATAATGTTCCCGGTCGTACAAGTCTTGATATGACACCTGACATGGTCGAACAATTAGCAAAAATTGATAACATTGTCGGTATAAAAGAAGCAACCGGTGACGTAAGTCGGGTAAAGGAACTTAAAAAGCGCTGTGGTGATGACTTTATCTTATTAAGTGGTGATGACCCGACAGCACGCGAGTTTATGTTTGCTGGTGGTCACGGTGTTATTAGTGTTACTGCTAATATTGTCCCAGCCAAAATGAAAGAACTGGTAACGGCTGCGGTTGCAGGTGATACCGAGCTGGCAAATCAAATCGATACTGAGCTGGAACCTTTGCACAATATGTTATTTGTTGAATCTAACCCAATACCGGTTAAATGGTCTTTAGCATTAATGGGTTGGATCAGCGCAAACTATCGTCTGCCTCTGACTCCTCCGGAAGAACAGAACCAACAATTGATTGAGTCAGTGTTGCAAAAAGCAAATCTATTGAATATTCAGGAGTCTTAATGAAATTGTCTCGCCTTGCGTATATGGGCTTAGCTGCCGTGGTTATAACAGGTTGTTCGTCGGTAGAGAAAGAACGTGCGAGTGGCGGGTTTGAGTATGTGAATATTCAACCAACTTCTGCACTGGAGATTCCGGGTGACCTGGAACAGCCCCAAAAAGGTAACAAATACCTCATCCCTGAAACCGATATTGCGCAAGCGCCTATTGGTCATCGGGTTAACATTACGGCTCCTCAGCAAGTTCGTCCGCTGGGTTTAGGCAGCCGGGTTTTAGAAACAGAAACCGAAACCCGGGTGTATTTTGATGTTGTTGACGGTATGGGTGACTCAGTTTCTGAGTTTGTCCGTCAGTCAACTCGAGATGTTTTGGAGCGTCGTAATCTCGAATGGGAAGAAGTTAGTGAGAACCGTTGGCTGACTGAGCAAATGACCATTCAGCAAACAATTGATGGCGAGGGTGGCTTTCTTGGTTTTGGTGGCGAAAGTGACAGTGAACTAGAAAGAACATTCCGCTACGAATTAATTCAGGAAACGGAATCTCATAACCGTACGACAAGTTTGCGAGTAAACGTCAATGACTTTACCCAAGTAGTAGGTGGTGAAGAAAAAGCGGTTGCTCCACTTATTGTACGTAACCTGGAAACCGATTTACTCAACGCGATTATTTCTGACGTGAACCGCAAACAGCAATTGGCTGTCGCTCGTGAAAAAGCAGAGGGTATCGATACACGCTTATCAAAAGCTACTGAAGGCCATTCCATATTTGTGGTTGAAGATAACTTTGATCAAGCATGGCCATTGGTTAATCTTGCTTTGGAAGAAATAGGGTTCGAGGTTGAAGATTTAAACCGCGAATCAGGCACTTACTTTGTTGAGTACAGCGAACCAGGTAGTGGCTTCCTGTTTATTGGCGGAGATAGCTATGAAGACCTTGGTATAGCTGAAGGTGAGTACGAATTCTGGTTATTGGATGATGGCGAGAATACATCCGTCACGGTTTATAAAGACGATGAACTCGTATCAGATGAATGGATTAACAAAGTATTTGAAGCCTTTAAAACAGCTGTTAAGCAGCAAAGCCAACTTTAACTTAAGCGCGAGTGGAAAGATTCATGGAAAAACGCAGTGAACTGTATCGGGGTAAAGCAAAGACGGTCTATCACACCGATGATCCTAACCGTCTTATCCTGGAGTTTCGTAATGATACTTCAGCGTTCGACGGTGAAAAGGTCGAACAGCTTGACGATAAAGGAATGGTAAACAACAAGTTTAACCACTTTATTATGGCAAAACTGGAAGAAGCCGGTATTCCGACGCAGCTGGACGAACGCTTGAGCGATACAGATTCGCTGGTGAAGAAGCTGGATATGATTCCGGTTGAATGTGTTGTTCGCAACGTTGCTGCGGGTTCTTTGGTTCGCCGTTTAGGTGTTGAAGAGGGTAAGGAACTTAATCCGCCAACATTTGAGTTCTTTTTGAAGAACGACGCGTTACACGACCCTATGGTTAATGAATATCATATTCAGGCTTTTGGTTGGGCAACAGCTGAGCAAATTGAAAAGATGAAAGAGCTGACGTTTAAAGTGAACGATGTACTTAAAGCGTTGTTTGCTGATGCGGGTCTGTTGTTGGTTGATTACAAACTTGAGTTTGGGGTATTTGACGGGCAAATCATGCTGGGTGATGAGTTCACTCCAGACGGTTGTCGTTTGTGGGACGCACAAACTCGTGAAAAACTCGACAAAGATCGTTTTCGTCAGGGCTTAGGCGGTGTTGTTGAAGCCTACCGCGAAGTAGCTAAACGTCTGGGCGTAAAGCTGGATTAGTCTTTTTTATCAGGTTCCTGGTCGGAGTCGTCTTCTGGTTTAGACGATTTCGTACCAGGCCATTTAAATTTCGCTGTGTATTTTAAAACCATAATATTGCTGATAACGACACCAAGTACTAGCAGTATCAGTAACCACACCAAATATTCGTCCATCCGTCATCCTCCGTTATTGTGTCTACATACTGCTTTTTAATTTGCTCAAGATTTTCCAGTATGATGAGCTTTCCCTCAATAGCAAGCGAACTGATGGTTTCGGCCAGTAATTCAAGGCTTAGTTGTTGATAACACTCCTTCGACACCGGACGATAGCTTAAGTGCCAGGGCTCCTGTGCAACTCCTCCCTGGTAACGGGCGTAAGGAAAAAAGAAGCCACTTTCATGAGCGTGTTGGGCTAACCATTGCCAAAGCGCATGACAAGGCCCTTCAGGATCAATGTATTCTGCCGGGACTAAACGCAATTTAAGCTTGTTACTTTGAAATGGGCGAGGGTCATAGATATCGAAGTCACTTCCCCAATGATGGCGACTACTGCCTGGTAAGGCAGACCAGTGCAAAATAGCGTGCATTTTTTCGTTATCGGTTAAGGTAGCAACATCTAATGGCTCACCGTCTTTCGACAATAGTGGCAACTTACCACGCCATTTTCTGTTCCATATAGACAGCTGCCTGTCCAGTGAACGGAATCCGCTGGCAATAGCCAGCTCAAGGCCATTAGCAGCTGCGGCTTTCTGTAGAGCAAGATAAGCTTGTGCGGCATCCGGGTGAAGCTTATGCCCGTCTACCGCAGTTAAGTGCGTTTCGCAGGTGCCCGTCAGCTCGGTGTTGCTCAACATAGAAGCTTCTCCATACAGCGATAATACACTTGGCTCAACTTATCCAAATCACTGGTTTTAACACATTCATTCACTTTATGAATGGTCGCGTTCACAGGACCAAGCTCTATTACCTGAGCACCTGTCGGCGCAATGAAGCGCCCGTCGGAAGTACCGCCGGCGGTGGACAGAGTAGTCGAAAAGCCACATTCATGCTCAATGGCAGACTGAACGGCCTCAACTAACGCGCCTGACTCGGTTAAAAAAGGCGGTCCGTTAAGCTTCCATTGCAAATTGTATTTTAGCGAGTGCTTATCGAGTATTGTCTCAACCCGTTGCTTAATCTTCTCTGCTGTCAGTTCAGTTGAGAAGCGGAAGTTGAACTGGGTATCAATGCGTCCAGGTATCACATTTCCTGCACCGGTTCCGGCCTGAATGTTCGACACCTGAAAGGTTGTTGGCGGAAAGCTGTCGTTGCCTTTGTCCCATTCTTCCTGAATTAAGTCACTGAGCGCGGGGGCAAGATCGTGCACCGGATTTTTCGCCAAATGAGGGTAAGCAACGTGCCCTTGTATGCCTAATACCGTTAAGTCGCCGGTTAAACTGCCTCTGCGACCATTTTTGACGATATCCCCTAGAGTTTCGGTACTTGAGGGCTCACCAACAATGCACCAGTCGATGTTTTCTTTGCGTTGTTGCAGTGTTTCTATAACTCGTTTGGTTCCGTTAATAAAAGGGCCTTCTTCATCACTGGTGATCAAAAAACCAATGTCGGCATCAACCTCAGGGTAATCCTTTACGAAACGTTCGGTAGCCGTGATCATTGCCGCTAAACTGCCTTTCATGTCGGCTGCACCGCGCCCGTAGAGGTAGCCATTATGAACCGTTGGCTGGAACGGCGGAAATTGCCAGTCGTTAACATCACCAGGAGGAACCACATCGGTGTGCCCGGCAAAACAAAACAGTTTACGGCCCTGACCACGACGCGCCCATAAATTGGTCGTGTCTTCAAAAATCATGGACTCGAGCTCAAACCCTAAGGCTGCGAGTCTTTCACCAATGAGCTGCTGGCAGCCTTCATCTTCCGGTGTAATAGAAGGGCGGGAAATGAGCTCATGAGCAAGTTTTAGTGTCTCTGAACTCATAAGTAGCGTTCGCTCCAGAGTTTTTCATTAAAGCCGCAATGAACTGCCTGGCCGGACTGAACCAGAGGGCGTTTAAACAGCGTTGGTTGTTCGGCAATTAATTCAGCTATAGCATCTGCGTTTTCGAGAGCCTTTTGCTCATCAGACAGGTTGCGCCAGCTGGTGCTGCGTTTGTTCAGCAGAGATTCTGCGGGCAGTTGCTGTAACCAGGCGCTTACAGTTTCCTTTTGTAATGGCTGCTGCCGAACATCAATAAATTCGTAATCGACGTCGTTTTTATCTAACCATTTAAGTGATTTTTTAACGGTGTCGCAGTTTTTTATGCCATAAACGCGCAACATAGGTACAGCTCCTGTCGATGTTAATTAACTAATAAGTGGACTGTCTTTTGCAGTAACGAGTCCGGATTGCAGCCAGTCAAAGGGGTCTGTTGTTTGTTCAGAGTTGAGCGTACAGACGAGAACAGCAAGCCGTTGTTGCACAGGCTTTAAACTGCGCAGCAACGACTGGTTAATTTTAAGCAGAGGATCGCCGCATTTAACCTGGCTTTGTTCACGGCAAAGTACCGTCAAAGCCGGGTGGGTTCCGAACGCATCGCCTGAACCTGTGACTAACTGTAGAGAGTGGGTGTCATTCAGACGTAAAGACAAGTAATCGCCACTACTGCTTATGTGGGTTAGTTCGCCGTCAGCCGGCGCATACAAGGTACTGCCGGTCATTTCTATGACAACACCTTTACCGAGTAAACCATGCTGGCATACTGGTGGAGAAGGTTGCACTGTGATAATGCGTCCGGTTATCGGCGCATAGAGAATGGGAAGCTTACTTGTTGTCACTGCTGACACCATGCTACTGACTAATTCAGATAGTATAGTGGCAAAGCTAAAGGCTGGCTGCAACTGTATCCACATTAACTGTGGATATCTTTGTGCACTACGCGGTTGTAAGACTGTAAGTTTATGAAAAGTAAAGATAATAATGAAAGTGTGAATATCGTACAATAGACAGGTAATCGTTTATAATTACATCAGGTTTGGCAAAGAGGTCATCATGAGTCGTTCATTTTTTGCTGTTCTAAGAGATGGAAAGGTGTATGCCGATAAATGGCCTCATCATTCAGTTGTTGCCGCTATGGCCGAATCCAGAATTATACCGGTAACGCGCAAGGCTATTAGCTGGACTCCGGGTATTGCTGTTTTAAATGCAGCGCTAACCTGGCAATTTATGCCACAGGAGCAGCTTGCGCCAGGGTTGATGTTGTCTTTGATTATGTTGAGCCTGCCTCTGCAAGGATTATACTGGCTCGGATGGCGTTCACGGCAACAATTGAAACCTTCTTTGCAGCATTGGTATAAAGAGTTAAGAGACAAGTTGAGGAAACAAGGCGTTGAGTGCCACCCTCAGGGTGAAAAAGGACCCGAGTATATGGACCTGGCAATTATTTTGCGCAAAGCACTGGAAACATTACCGCCGGAAGAGCATTAGCGTCGCCCGGCGGTAACGCGTCAATCAGACTTTAAAAGTAGACCAGACAGGCGCGTGATCGGAAGGCTTCTCAATGCCTCTAAGTTCATAGTCTATGCCGCTGTCTTCGCATTGCTTCGCCAGTGCTTTAGTGGCGAGAATAAGGTCAATCCGCAATCCGCGGTTATCGTCAAAGCCACGAGAGCGATAATCAAACCAGCTAAATTGGTTGTCTACATCCGGGTTTAGTTCGCGGTAAGTATCTGTAAAACCCCAGTCCATAAGCTTTTGCATCCACTCACGCTCTTCTGGTAAGAAACTGCACTTGCCGGTTTTTAACCAACGCTTTTTGTTGTTCTCACCAATACCAATGTCCAGATCAATGCGGGAAATGTTCACATCACCCATAACAATGACAGGTTGTTCCGGAGAAAGGTCGTTATCCAGGTAGCTCATTAAGTCCTGGTAGAACTTTTCTTTTGCGGGAAACTTGGTTGGATGGTCGCGACTCTCTCCCTGAGGGAAATAACCATTTAAAATACGCACATAACTGCCGTCACTAAGTGGGTAGTCACCCATAATCATACGTCGCTGGGCATCTTCATCGTCAGAGGGAAAACCAAACTGAGGGTTTTCCAGAGGCTTTTTGCTGAGCATTGCTACTCCGTAGTGACCTTTCTGACCATGAAAAATAACGTGATAGCCCATGGCTTCCACGTCTTTTAGTGGAAACTGGTCATCGTGTACTTTGGTTTCCTGCAGGCCGATGACATCGGGTTGATGTTTATCGATTAACGCCTGTAGTTGATGCAAGCGTGCGCGTATACCATTGATATTAAATGAGATGACTTTCATTGAACGTCCTATAAATGAGCCTCTTTATTGTCTTAGGATAACACAGCAAAGGGCAAACTTGGGATGCGAACAGCCGAGAAAATTCGTATACTCGGGCGACGATTTTGAGAGGGGTATTAGCATGCAGAATGTGCTAAATAATCTGGGCTTAATGATTCGCCCGCATTTTTACGAGTTAGCCATGATGATTATTGCCACATTATTGGTTATTTATGGCGCTGAAGTTAACCGTATGGTGAAAAGGCAAGTGGCACACTGGCACTTTGTGTTCCGTACTATGGTCTTTATTCTCGTTTGTGCTTTTGGATATGGTTGGCTAATTGTTTGGTTTACACCTGTTTTAGCCGGCTGGTTAAGTCTTATTCCGCTTCATTTGCTGGCGGTTAGCACTATTGGAATATTATTCTTGCTGGGGTTCCTCGCAGAAAGAAAACGACAACTATAAGCCTGGGAAGGTGGTATGACAGATTGGATTGACATAAAGGCTGGAGCCTCGGCTTATCAGCATATACAGGAGCAGGGGCTTACCGCCGACGATGTCGGTTTATTATTAGGCGCTTCCGGCGGACCTAAGTGGTTTGTGCTTCAGGGGCTGGACCGGTGGATGTTTGGTGAGTTTTTTAAAGACAAAAAAGAACCACTGAACACCCTGGGCACTTCAGCCGGAGCATGGCGTTTTGCGGCACTTGGACAGCAGGACCCGGTTGCAGCCAGTGACTTATTCTGTCGTTTATACAGAACTCAGACTTACAGCGCGAAACCTGACAGGGACGAGATAACCAGCGAAGCAAAAGCGTTATTGGCCAAGTATGTCCCGGAGCAGGCGGTAACTGAAATTTTAGGTCAGTCGGCGGTGCAGCACCATTTTATTGTTGCTCGCTGCCGGGGTTGGACGGCCGCTGAAACAAAAAAACAAATGCTGGGCCTGTTGAGCTCGGCTTTTGCTAACGGCTTAAACCGTCGTTGGTTAGGGCGGTTTTACGAGCGGGTTATTTTTCATCACCCGCAGTCGGATCTCAGCTTTTCCCGGGGGTGGCGAGATTTGCCGACACACCACGTTGAACTGACCCATGACAACTTTCAGTCGGCGCTATTAGCGACAGGCTCAATTCCTTTGGTGTTGGACGGTGTTACCGATATTCCCGGGGCGCCAACAGGAACATACCGTGACGGAGGAATCACTGACTACCATTTCGATTTAGATTTATCTGAAGTTAAGGGTCTGGTGCTCTATCCCCATTTCCACCGAGAAGCGATTCCGGGCTGGTTCGATAAACGTTTAAGTTGGCGGCGCACCACCGGGAAAAGATGGCCGAACGTGGTATTTATTACGCCATCGGAAGACTTTATTCAGTCGTTACCTTACGGGAAAATTCCGGACAGAACAGACTTTGCGAAACTGGATGCAGCGACTCGCATCGACTATTGGGAAAAAGCGGTTGATGCGGGCAGACGTATGGCGGATCAACTTCAGGACTGGGTTGCTAGTGGCAAGCTTCGTGAAAAAACAAAGCTGTGGCACCCTTAAGTTAGAGACCGTGAACGTCGAAACTGGCGTCGCAAATTTGTTCAAAGCGCTCGGCAGCCAATTGGCGGGCGCTGTTTAATTGTCTGGCGGTCAGTTTATGGAGCAAATTATCAATAATTTGCTCTGCCTCAGTTTCTCCAGCGCGCTCCGCCAGGGTTAACCAGCAGCAGGCATGAAAAACACTTTCGGGTAAATCTTTACCTTGTAAAAACATCTGGCCTAAGTACAACATCGCTTTGCTGTGACCAAAAAGGGCAGCACGACGGAAATGCTTAGCTGCTTCAAATCCGTGTCCGGACTTTAACAGAACAGCTGCTCGCACGTAATGATGTTTGGCAAAGCGTTGCCAGTATTCCGGGCCGCGGATGGTAGGCTGCTGTTTGGCGGGTAGGCGCGTTTTAGCCAACTCTATCAGTTGGTCAACTTGCTTCAGTAACGCTGTTTGCCATTCGTTGACGTTTGCCTGGGTCATCCGGATATCGTTGTTTTTATGTTATTGTTTTTGCCAGTGTACACCAAGTTGCTAGTGCGGCAAACTGGTTGAAGTTAAGCCTCTAATGCGAGTCTAAGTTAATGACAACACCTGTAACCAATGAAAATTTAGCGGCCCTGCTGAACGTAGGCAGTCGCTTGAGTCTCTTCGTGTGGGAGGGCTCTCCTGGTTGGCCTGTGCTTTTTGTATCCGACAATATAGAGGACCTGCTTGGTTATAAGAAAGAGAAATTAGAGAAACGAGAAATTGAATACCGTGATCTGATTCATCAGGATGATCTTCCACGCGTTATGGAAGAGGTGGAGCTTCTTTTAGCTAAGGAGTCGGGTGGTTCAATAACGCATCAGGACTACAGGGTAAAACACGTTAATGGGCAGGATGTCTGGGTATCCGATACGACAGTAGTAATGCAACAGGAGGATGGGACTAAGCATCTTTATGGTTATTTAATCGACATTACTGAACGTAAACAGCTACAGATAGCTCTGGAGATGGAGCGTAACCGATTACAACTTATTTTGGATGCAACCCGTCTGGGCACCTGGGAGTGGAACCCGCAAACCGGCGTGACAATTTTTAATAAGCGCTGGGCTAATATGCTTGGTTGGGAAGTGGATGAATTAGAGGCAAATGTAGAAAGTTGGTCCAGTCGATTACACCCGGAAGATTACGAAAGCGTTTGGCAGGCGATTAAAGACCACCTGGACGGCATTACCCCCTTTTACGAAAGTATGTACCGTATTAGACACCGGGAGGGTCATTGGATCTATGTTCTCGATCGGGGGAGAATTATAGAGCGTGATAGTGATGGCAGGGCGATTCGATATACCGGCACGGTTACCGATGTAACAGAGCAGAAAAAAGCAGAACTGGATGCTCGCCGAGCGGCCCATGCAAAGAACGTGTTTTTGGCAAATATGTCGCATGAAATCAGGACGCCGCTGCATGGCATACTTGGCATAGCTTCGGTGCTTGAGTCAACAGACCTTAACCCTAACCAACAACAACTCTTGGGGACTATAAAAAATAGTGGTGATTATCTGCTAACTACGCTGAACGATGTACTCGACTTAACCCGGGCAGAAGAAGGGCAGCTGAAGGTTACTTTAGGGGTACACTCACCGGAAAAAGTACTAAACCACGTTATTCGTTTGTTTGAGCAGCCAATAAAAGATAAAGAATTAGATTTCATAGTGAATGTTAGCGATGACATTCCTAAAAAAACATTAATGGATCAGGCGCGGGTGGCTCAGGTTGTCAGTAATCTGGTCAGCAACGCGTTAAAGTTTACTCAGCGGGGCTCTATTTCTGTCAGTGCCAGCTGGCACATGAATGAAGCTAAGAAAAACGAAGGCGAGCTGATTGTAAAAGTACAGGATACCGGTAAGGGAATTCGTGATACACAGCGTATTTGGCAACTTTTTGAACAAGAGCAGGATGGTTTTAACCGTCCGGAAGGTGGCAGTGGGCTTGGGTTGGCTATTGTTCGTAACCTCGTACAGTTATTAAGTGGCACTATTCAAGTAGATAGCCAGCCTGATCATGGTTCGTGTTTTACGCTTTGCCTGCCTATGACGACTCAGGTTGCCGGTATTAATGAACCAAAGATTGAAAGCTTACCATCCTTACCTAAAAAGCAGGTCTTGGTTGTTGACGATAATAAAATTAACCAATTGATAATTAAGGAGATGCTGCTTTCTCTGAAACAGAATGTTGAGCTTGTTAGTGACGCTCAGAATGCGCTGAAGATGATGCAGGCAAGAGATTACGATGTGTTGTTTATGGATTTGCATATGCCGCATATGGACGGTATGGAAGCAACCCGGGCATTACGCGACATGGACATTTATCAACCTTATGTGATTGCGCTTACTGCCGATGCCTACCCGGAAACCAGAACTCAGGCTCTGCGAGCTGGTATGAATGACTATGTCACAAAACCCTTTGTTAAGGCCGATATTGCCAAGGTTCTTGATAGATTTAATAAACTGCAGTCCCGAAAAGCGCGCTAATTGGCACAACCCTTGATGGGTGTTGTACCATAGGCGCAGTTTTCACTGAATTAAGGGACCCAAGAATGGATTTCAGCAGCAGTTCTCAGTATGTCGTTTCGCAGGAACTGGCAACCGCAGTCAATGCCGCCGTAACATTAGAAAAGCCGCTATTACTAAAAGGCGAACCCGGTACCGGGAAAACACGTCTGGCCGAAGAGTTAGCAAATGCATTAGATACCGAGCTGCTGCAATGGTCTATTAAGTCAACGACAAAGGCGCAGCAAGGCTTGTATGAATACGATGCGGTATCGCGCTTACGTGATAGCCAGCTGGGTAGTGATAAGGTTCATGATATCAGTAATTATATTCGCCCCGGTAAGCTTTGGCAGGCGTTTACTGCAGAGAAACGTCCGGTTCTGCTTATTGATGAAATTGATAAAGCCGATGTTGAGTTTCCTAATGACCTTTTGCACGAGCTGGATCAAATGGCGTTTCATGTTTACGAAACGGGAGAGCAGATAAAAGCGCAGCAGCGTCCTATTGTTCTTATTACATCGAATAATGAAAAAGCGCTGCCGGATGCATTTTTGCGTCGATGCTTTTTCCACTACATTCAGTTTCCTGACAGTGATACGTTAAAAGCCATTGTTGATGTTCACTTTCCGAACTTACAGAAGAACTTACTTGATACCGCTTTGGCACTTTTCTTTGAGTTAAGAGACGTTCCCAGACTGAAGAAAAAGCCATCAACGTCGGAACTGCTGGACTGGCTGCGACTTTTACTTGTTGAAGACATTGATGCGAATGCACTACGACAAAGCCGTGAGCAGGGTGGTTTATTGCCGCTGTCAGGTGCTTTACTCAAGCATGAACAGGATGTCGAGCGCTTAGCTGAATACGCTCGTATTCAACGACGCTAAACGCACTATGTTTATCGACTTTTTTCAAACCCTGCGTCGACACGGCCTTAAAACCAGCATTACCGAATGGTTGGATTTGCTAAGCGCAATGAAAGTTAATTTGGCCTTTGCTGATGTCGAGCAGTTTTATTACTTGTCCCGGCTTATTCTGGTAAAAGATGAGTCTCAGTACGACAAGTTCGACCGTGCATTCAGTGAGTATGTCGATAAGGTCGCTAAGGTAGATGTGACCGAAAAGATACCTAAAGACTGGCTGGAAAATGCGCTGAAACGAAACTTAAGCGAAGAAGAAAAGAAAAAGGTACAGCAACTCGGTAGCCTGGATGAATTAATGAAAACTTTCCAGGAGCGTTTAAAGGAGCAACAGAAACGCCACCAGGGGGGCTCAAAATGGATTGGTACTGGAGGAACGTCACCCTTTGGTGCTTATGGTTACCATCCCGGCGGTATTCGAGTAGGCCAGGATAGCAATCGTAATCGAAGTGCGGCCAAAGTATGGGATAAACGTGAGTTTCGTGACCTTGATGATAATGTCAGGCTGGAGCAACGCGGCTTTCAGATGGCTCTTAGGAAATTACGACAATTTGCGCGTACTGGCGCGGCTAGCGAACTTGACTTGAACAGCACCATTGAAGCCACGTCAAAAAAAGGCGGTTTACTTGATCTGAAATGGCAGCCTGAGCGACATAATGCGGTTAAAATTATTTTGCTGCTGGATGTTGGCGGGTCGATGGATGACTATGTGTACCAATGCGAGCAGTTGTTCACGGCGTTAAAGAATGAGTTTAAACATTTGGAACTGTTCTATTTCCATAACTGTGTTTATGAGGGCGTCTGGCGAGATAATTCCAGGCGTCGACAGGAGCAAATTCCGACCGAGCAGTTAATTCAGACCTATGGCGAGGACTACAAGTTGCTGTTTGTCGGAGATGCGACAATGGGTCCGTATGAAATTGCATACCCCGGCGGCAGTGTTGAACATTGGAACGAGGAGCCCGGCGAAGCCTGGATGAATCGCTTAACTCAGCACTTCGAAAAAGTGGCCTGGCTTAACCCTCAACCTGAAGAGCATTGGCGGTATTACATGTCGGTGCGCATGATTAACGATTTAGTCGGAGGCAGAATGTACCCTCTGACTCTTGACGGTTTGGAACGGGCAATAAGTGGCATAAAATGACCCCTTTACTTGCGGCATCGTCCGGTAATAAATTTCAGTTTTTAAGTTATGCTCATCGCGCGCTTATTGCCAGAGTGCGCTTAATACGTGAGGCAAAATACCATATTGCTTTGCAGTACTATTTATGGCGCCCGGATAGTAGCGGTCTGACGCTGCTAAAAGAGTTACTCGATGCTTCCGAGAGAGGCGTGCGTATTGACTTGTTATTGGATGATTTACACAGCAAACCGTTAGAGCCGCTATTACGAGATTTATCCTCCCGAAACAACTTTAATATTAAGCTGTTTAACCCTTTTAAGCATCGTCGCTGGCGCTGGCTCAACTGGCTTACCGACTTTAAGCGAATGAACCGGCGGATGCACAATAAGGCATTACTGGTCGATGGAAAGGTCGGGATTGTTGGTGGACGTAACGTTGGTAATGAGTATTTTGGCACTCATGCCGGTCAGCTCTTTTCCGATCTCGATGTTATTACCAAAGGTGAGGTTGTTAATAGGCTTCTTGAAGACTGGCAGCATTACTGGGATTGTCTTTTGTCGGTGTCGATTACTTCAATAAAGTCGGGCAACCAGAAACGATTATTCGAGGATATTTGGTCGGGATTTCAAAAGCGCCCGGAACTGCAGGATTTACGAGAGTTTGTCCTGTCGGATGAACACTTGAACAACTTTCCGGACAAAGAGTCTGAGCTTTGGTATGAGGCGCCTGCCATAGTGGTCAGCGATGACCCTTTGAAAGCACAGCTAAATAGCAAACCTCAGCGCCTGGTTACGCATCAGCTGGCAAAGACGTTAGGCTCTGCGCAGCACTCAATTGTCATGGTCTCCCCATATTTTGTCCCGACACCCGCTGGTGTTAAAGAGCTCGAAAACTTATCGGAGCAGGGGGTTAAGGTGCGGGTTCTGACGAACTCGTTAGCGGTAACCGATGTACCGGCAGTGCATGCGGGCTATCAGCGTCACCGGCGGCGCTTATTGTTGTCAGGTGTACAGTTGTTTGAATTACGCCGAACGGAAGAAAAACGGCTCCGCAAAGATGTCAGGCCTTACTTTAGGCGCTCCGCTTCGAGCCTGCATGCAAAAACGGTAACCGTTGACGCTAAGAGAGTCTTTGTTGGTTCGTTTAATTTTGATCCGCGATCAGCCCAAATTAATACGGAATCGGGTCTGTTAATAGAATCGGTAGAGATGGCAGAGCGAATTAACGCTATGTTTGAGCACGAATTACCGCTGCGGACCTACGAAGCGAGGCTCAATCGTTTTTATAAGCTGTACTGGCTGGATAAAAGTAAAATACCGGCAGTGAGGCTTTATAAGGAACCTGGTGCCGGTATTTGGCGTCGCTTAGCGGTTTGGTTAACCGCCCGTTTGCCGGTTGACCATTTGCTTTAAACTATAGCTGCTGTGCAACCCAGCGTTTAACTTTGCGTTCCAGTACGGTAAGCGGGACGGCTCCGTCTTCAAGAACCACACGGTGGAAGGCTTTAATATCGAAGTTATTGCCCAGCTTTTTCTCAGCATCGCGACGAAGCTCGCTAATTTTTAGCTGCCCAATTTTGTATGCCAGCGCCTGACCGGGCAAGGCCATAAAGCGTTCAGCCTCTGATACCGCACGAGCTTCGGCAACCGGCGCATTGTCATACATGTAATCCAGTACCTGTTGACGGCTCCAGCCTTTTGCATGAATTCCGGTATCAACGACCAAGCGTATTGAGCGCCACAACTCTGCGGCCAGTTGTCCAAAGCGTTGGTAAGGGTCGTCGTAAAGCCCCATGTCGTAACCTAAAGCTTCAGAATATAAGCCCCAGCCTTCGGTGTAGGCTGTTTCCCGGCCAAATTTACGGAACCTGGGTAAATCCTCCAATTCTTGCTGAATGGATATCTGGAAGTGATGCCCCGGTGCTGCTTCATGCAGAAATAGCGCGGTTTTAGCCCAGTTTGGACGCGATGATAAGTCGTAAGTGTTCAGGTAGAAAATGGCAGGTCGTGAATTATCGGTAGGCGCGGCCTGGTATGAACCTGAACTTGCCGATTGCTCACGAAACTCTTCGACTTTACGCACTTCGTACTCAGCTTGAGGGAAGATATCAAACAATTCGCCAACGACCTTATCAACAGCTCCTCGCAAGGATCGGTAGTCCTCGACCATTTCGTCTCTGCTATCGTAAATGAATTGCTCGTCGTTCGTCATGAAATCAAAGAATGCCTGTAAATCACCTTCAAAGTTGGTTTCTTTCATAATGTCGCGCATTTCAACATGAATACGGGCAACTTCATCCAAACCAATGTTATGAATACGGTCAGCACTTAATTCAGTTGAAGTGTTAGCTTTGATTCTATAGTCATACCATTCCATACCGTCGGGCAACTGACCCAGGCCAAAACTGTCTGTACGAGTTTCGGGTAAATACTCGTTACTGAGATAATCACTGAGCTTCTGGTAAGCTGGCATGACTGTATTGGCGATAACATCGCGGTATTCTTTACGAATGGCTTCTGCGTCCGTATCGGCTATATCCTCCGGTAAGTCTTTAACCGGACGCCAAAAGATACTTTCCGTTACATTCTCAGTAATTTGTGCATCAATTTGAGGTATTGCTTTTTCGATTAACACGCGGGGTTGAACAATGTCTTGTTTAACCCCTTTTTCCATGTTCTCAGTAGCTTGCTCAAAGAGTTGCGGAATTTTCTGCATACGGCTTATCCATGCCCGATAGTCTTCCACTGTGTTGAACGGCTGAGCCGAAGTGCCGGAACCCAGCATTGCCAGGCGGCTGGCGATATTGTAAAACTGGTTAATAGGTAACAAGTGTTCAGGATATTGCGCGCCTTCAATGGCCAGTTGGCGGTTGCGTTTAAAGACTTCATAGCTGATCCGCTCAGAGCGGGGGAGTTGCTCGGCGTTAATGTCGTTAATTTTGTCCAAGTAACTCTTTTCGAAAGCTAATAACTTCTCACGGTGTTGTTCAGAGTAGAAATTCGGCAGCTCATCATTATATTTGTTGTCACCAATATAAGTTGCTAATAACGGGTTTAGTTTTAGCTGTTCGTCAAAGTAGTTTTTATAAATTTCTTGCAGCTGTTCAGTTTGAGATGTTTGTTTAACTGAGCTTGTTTGATTTTCTGACGCTGTTTCAGTTTGCTGTGGCTGGCCACAACCGGCTAAGAGTAAAGACAGCGAAATAGCGAGAGTAGTTTTGTTCATCATTGTCAGCACCTGCTTGCAGTTATAAGCGGTTCAAAGGGACTTTCAGGTAGACCGCACCGTTACTTTCTGCTGGCGGCAGCTCGCCAGCGCGAATGTTGATTTGAATAGAGGGAATGATAAGTCGCGGCATATCTAATGTGGCATCACGCTCTTCTCTCCATTTTACAAACTGCTTTTCGCTGGCTTGTCCGCCGACATGAATATTATTCTGTTTTTGTTCTTGTATCGTGGTTTTACATTGATGCTCCCGTCCCTCGGGAGGGTAGTCGTGGCAAATGTAAACATCCGTTGTACCGTCCAGTTGGAAAAGCTTTTGAATAGACTGATACAAAGTATTGGCGCTGCCTCCGGGGAAGTCACAGCGAGCAGTGCCGACGTCCGGGTTAAATAATGTATCACCCACAAAGACTTTGTTTTCATTCACAACGTAAGCAATATCAGCAGGTGTGTGACCTGGTGTATGTATTACACGGAAATTCATCGATCCGACCTGAAAGGTTTCTCCGTCACTCAATAATCTATCGAAGTGCTCTCCGTTTGGTAAAAACTCTTTCTCCAGATTGTAGAATTGCTTAAATATTTTTTGTACATCGGTAATGTGCTCGCCGATAGCGATAGGTGCATTTAGTTCTTCTTTTAAAAAAGGAGCAGCACTTAAATGGTCAGCATGAGCGTGTGTTTCCAATATCCAGGCAACATTGAGATTGTTGGCTTTAATAAAATCGACAATGCGCTGTGCGCCGTCCGTGTAGGTCTTACCTGATGGATAATCAAAGTCCAGTACGGGGTCAATCACAACGGAATCTTTGTCGTCAGGATTAAAGACAACATAACTGAAGGTTTCGCTGTCGTTATCAAGAAAAGCTTCAACTTTTATTGAATCGTGCTTGCTCATGGTTTTGACTCCATTCGGTTACGACCGGCACTTTTTGCTTGATACAGAGCCTGATCGGCGGCAACAAGTAAACCAGCGTGATCAGCATAATGATAACTGCTGGCAACACCAATACTAACGGTAATTTTCATGTCTTCAACAAGATCACTGAATGAGGTTGCGGCAATTCGTTCACGCATTCGTTCACTGGCTTCTTTAGCTACTTCAAGTTCAGAGTTTGTAATTAATACAGCAAATTCTTCACCGCCCCAGCGAGCTATATAATCAACGTCCCTGATTTCATCACGCAGTACATCGGCAATTCTTACCAGCACTTCATCGCCGATGGTGTGCAAGTAGCGATCGTTGACTTCCTTAAAGTAGTCGACGTCGAGGATAGCCAGGCTCAGATTGGTTCCGTCGCGTCTACAGCGACTCAGTTCGTGTTGTAAACGTTCATCAAACGCGCGGCGGTTGCCAAGGTTGGTTAATGGATCCTGTCGCGCCATGGTTTCTAAGTCTGCCGTCTTTTCCTTCACCATTTGCTCCAGGCGTAGTCGAGTCTGGTTATGTTGATTAAGGCGAGCTTTTACACCAATTAAGGCTAAAAGAGCAACCGACAAAGAGGCGACTATCCAGAACCAGGCTTGCATCCAAATATGGGCAGACTGTCGAAAAGCAAATTGATCGGGTTGACTCCATTGGCCTCCGGGATACCTTGCACGAACCTGGAAGATATAGTCGTTGGCAGGTAAATTGGTGTACTCCGCAGAGTTCAGAGAGTTTTTGTTTACCCATTCTTCATCGAAGCCGACGAGACGCACTTGGTAATCAATTTGCTCGGCCATTAGGTAACCGGGCGCAACAAATTCAAAGGCAATGCGGCCAGTTTCTGCGCTGAGGTTTTCTCCGAAGATAACCGTTTTCCCATCTGCTTTTACTGACTCAATGTTGACGTCCGGTGGCAGGTTACCAATTTCTGTAATTGCCTTAGGGTCTACCTCTGACACACCGTTACTGGTTGCCAGCCAAATACTGCCACTTCGTGCCTGAAGCATAGACGGACCGCCGCTGTTTATTTGGGCGCTCTCAAGGCCATCCACTTCGCTAAAACGTTGCACATTTAGCTTATTGGCCTGTCCGGCTAAAGCTTTGGTAAAGGAGTCATGTTCAATCATGACTGGGCCACGGTTTGATCCCAGCCAAAGATTACCATCCCCGTCGAAAGCAACGGACATAAAGTTATCAAAAGGGAGCCCGTTATCGCGGTTAAAAATTTGCCAACTGCCGCTGTCAAGGTCGTGAACAATGAGCCCACGGTCGGTTGCCATCCATATATAACCTGAGTGTTCGGTTATATGAAACGCAAGCTCGGCATTATTAAGTTCGGTTAGGTCAACTGGGCTAATTTCGTAGTCGAACTTATTATCCTGGGCGATAATATTAATACTAACGACTCCGCGGGCAGAGCCTGCCCAAAGTGTTCCCTGTTTATCCAGATACAACGAAGTTGTGTAATTATTGGTTAAGCCATCTTCCTGAGAAAGATGCTGGGCTACCCATTTGCCGTCTGAGCTTTGATAAATATGAGTAATACCAAGAGGTGTTGCCAGGAACTTCCCCAATTTAGGATCAAGTTCAATCTGACGTACTTCATCGGTTTTTAAAAGGTTTTCGCTATCATAGTGACTGACAATCTCATCTCCATCCCATATATATAGGCCATCGGTGTATGTACCGATATGGAGTTGTTGCTTATCATCGTATGCCAGAGACAAGACAGACTGCTCATTCAGCGAGGTTTCTGGTGCCAGAGCCGAAATTCCGGAATCGTTAATGATCGCAACACCCGTGCTCGATCCGACAATGATTTGCTCTCTATCGTTTTCCGCCAGGGCCCTGATATAGTTGCCGGTTAAACCGTCCGCTTTCGTATAAGTCGAGAAAAGCGCATCTCTGAATTGAACCAGGCCACCATGAGTTGAAACCCAAAAGCTGCCTTCTCTGTCTTGAATAATATCCAGCACATGGTTGTTAGGCAGACCCTGGTCGGTACCAAAATTTTCTATACCGTACTTATCGCTAATGCGAATAAGCCCATCCCTATAGGTTCCCAGCCAAAGTTGTTTGTCGGGCGATTGAAATAAGGTGCTGATTCTTCTGTCAATCTGGGGAAGTGTACGTTCAAACTCCGTATTTTCATTCTGTTGATAAAGCCCACTTTCCGTGCCTACCAGTAAACTTCCGTCATCCAGTTCAAGTAATGCTGTGACTAACTGCTCCGGAATGGCTGTAATAGTTTCAAAGTGAGCCTGACCAACTCTCTTAACTTGAAGGCCTTTGTTAGTCGCTGCCCATAAGTTGCCTTGACCGTCGACCAGCGACTCGTATACAAACATGGAGTTTAAACCGTGCTCGGTGGTGAACTGTGCAGTGCGTTGGTTGTTTTTATAAACCAGTAAGCCAAGTTCCGAAGTTGAAGCCCAAAGGTTACAGTTATTGTCTGTATATAAATGATTCACAAAAGGAGGGGCTGACTGTAAAGTTTCCCAGTGTCCGTCATAGAAACGAGCAATTCCGCCTCGGCTACCGGCTACATAAATGCTGCCGTCGCAATGACTGTAGGCTGCAGTATACATGCCTATATCCGGCAAACCGGTTTCACGTAAATTATCGTAGATATCAAAACGACGACCATTAAAGCGCGCAGGCCCTTGCCAGGTTGCTAACCAAAGGTAGCCTTTATTATCCTGAATGAGTTCATTAACCGAGTTGTGAGGTAAGCCATCACGGGTTTCCCAGTGCCGAATTAAATAATCGGTTAGCGGGTTTTGCTCATCATTAGTGCCACCTGAATTAACAGCAGCGGTTGTCCCGGGTGAATTAAGGCAAAAAAATGCAGCCAGCAACAAAGACAGTGTGTACTTCATAAGTCATCTATTTTTTAAACAATATTATTGGATGGTATGTTGTCGCCGCACGGGTTGCAATAACTCAAAAGCCGGCAATCTAAAATATAAGTTAACGAGTACAATACTTAGATACAATAATTTAACGGAGTAATAAATGACAAAAGCCTACGCTGCACAATCTGAAACTTCTAAATTGGCGCCTCATGCAATTGAACGACGTGAGCTGCGTGCTGATGATGTCGCAATAGAGATTACCTATTGTGGCGTTTGTCACACGGACATTCATTACGCCGAAAACGACTGGGGCGGCACGATTTACCCAGTTGTTCCGGGCCATGAAATTATCGGTAAAGTTACGGCTGTAGGCGATAAGGTCAAGGATTTTAATGTCGGAGACACAGTGGGTGTTGGCTGTATGGTTGACTCGTGCCGTGAGTGCTCCTCGTGCGAAAAGGGCTTGGAACAATATTGTCTCAATGGGATGGTACCAACCTATAACGGAGAAGATTTACACGATAAAAGCATTACCTATGGTGGTTATTCAGAGAAGATAGTCGTCAGTGATCGCTTTGTGGTTCGGGTATCAGAAAAACTGGATCCGGCAAAAGCAGCGCCGCTCTTGTGCGCTGGTATTACAACCTATTCACCATTGCGCCATTTTGGCGTGCAAAAAGGGCACAAAGTGGGTGTCATCGGCATGGGTGGCTTAGGGCATATGGGCGTCAAATTTGCAAAAGCTATGGGCGCTGAAGTCACTATTTTTACACGCTCAGAGAGCAAAGTGTCCGAAGCTAAGAAGCAAGGTGCTGATCATGTCGTTATCTCGACCGATGACAAACAAATGGAAGCGGCAGCAGAAACTTTCGATTTCTTATTGGATACCGTGCCGGTACAGCATGATTTGAATCCATACATTAACTGTTTGAAAGTCGATGGTACGCATATTCTAGTGGGACTGTTGGAACCGGTTGACCCTGCGTTGCAAGCCGGCGCGTTAGTGATGAAACGCCGAGTTTTGGCTGGCTCGCTGATTGGTGGCATTCCAGAAACTCAGGAAATGCTCGACTTCTGTGCTGAACACGATATTCATTGTGATGTTGAAATGCTGGATATCCAGAATATCAACGACGCCTTTAGCCGTATGAAAAAAGGCGATGTGAAGTATCGGTTTGTGATTGATATGGACTCGTTAAAGCAGTCTTAATTAGTAAATAAATTGACCACGCTTTACCGAGCGTGGTCTAATTTGCACTAAGAAGAGGTGCGTAAACCAGGAACTTTCGAACTTAGGTTGCCAAAGCCGGAGTTGAGTCGAAAGAGAGGGGGATTACGCCGAGGTAGCATAGTCATTTGGCGACAATGTTGCCGGTTGGAGGGTTTGAACACCCACAACTGTCACCTTTAGGGTGGAGAGCTTCTGGTGTTTGCATTTTCCTATTGGCTATTAAGTTAACCTCGCCACTTATTCTGCAGAACCTGAGTTCTCCGAACACTTATGTTGTTATGTTCAGGAGAAAACTGTGTCTTTTACTGTTGCTAAGTTCGGAGGTACGAGCGTTGCGGATTATTCCTCGATGCTGCGCTGTGCCCAAATCGTTCAGAGTAATTCCTCTATTCGTCTGGTAGTTGTTAGCGCCTGTGCCGGAGTCACGAATCGGCTGGCAGAAATAGCTGATAAACGGGGTAAGCAAACAGAATCTCTGAGAAATGAAATTTATACTATTCATTTTTCCATTCAGCAGAAACTAAATAATTCCGATGGCCGGGAAGCCTTACTGTCTCAGCTGCATGATGAGTTGGACTTTCATTGTCAAAAAACAGTAGAAAATTGGGCAGCCTGGAGGGACGAGCTTTTAAGCTTTGGTGAGCGCTGCTCGAGTCTCTTGTTCTCCTGTGTTCTGAATGAGCAAGGTACTTTGTCGGATACGCTGGATGCTCGTCAACTCTTGAAAACAGACAGCGCTTTTGGCCGTGCGCAACCGGATGAAGTTTCAACTAAGTCACATTGTCTTGAACAGAAACAGAAGCTCGACTCCGGGTGTGTGTGGGTAACTCAGGGTTTTATTGGCTCAGATGATAAAACCCAGACAACGACCTTAGGTCGCGGGGGAAGTGATTATAGCGCCGCCTTGTTAGCGGCAGGCTTCAATGCGACTGACTTACAAATCTGGACGGACGTTGCGGGCATTTACACAACAGATCCAAGAATTTGTTCGAGCGCCCGTGCTATAGCCGAAATGAGTTTTTCAGAAGCGGCAGAGTTAGCGACTTTTGGGGCTAAGATTCTACACCCTTCCAGTCTGGCCCCGGCGATAAAAAGTGCGATTCGGGTTTTTATCGGTAGCAGCCAAAATGCGAAGGCTGGTGGCACCTACATTTCTGCTAACCCTTCAACCCGGCCCGACGTACGAGCGGTAGCGTTGCGGCGGAATCAGACTTTAGTCACTGTCCATAGTTTGAATATGTTGCATGCCAGCGGCTTTTTGGCACGACTTTTTGAAATACTGGCACGCTACAATGTCAGTGTGGATTTGGTCACAACGTCAGAAGTGAGCATTGCGCTGACTTTGGATGAAGGCGGAAGCATTGCAAATGGACAAGCCTTATTACCGGCTGCTGCTTTAGAAGAACTGGAGCAATTTTGCCGCGTAGAAATTGAAACGGGCTTGTCGCTGGTGGCGATTATTGGCAACGGTATTGGTCGCGATGCTCACATTAGCCAACTTACTTTTAATACCGTGGACAGTTACGCTGTACGTCTAATTTGCCAAGGGGCGAGTGAACATAATCTTTGCTTTTTGGTCGAAGATAGCCAGGGTGAAAATGTGATCCGAACCTTGCACGACCGAATATTAGGTTAATAATATGTAAATAGCTGTCTATTTACTATGGTTATAAACTACAGTTAAAGAGACTCTAACAAACAAATTCAGGTAATTATTATGAAACAACTTACATCAAAAACTCTCGCTATTACTTCGGCCCTATCTGTTGCTTCAGCAATGAGCATGGGTGCTGCTCAGGCAAACCCTTTTGAAGCAACTGAGCTTTCTTCGGGCTATGAAGTTTCTCAACCACAGGAAATGAAGTGTGGTGAAGGCAAATGTGGCGAAGACAAAGAAAAGTCCAAAGAAGAAATGAAAGAGAAAAAGGAAAAGGCCAAAGAAGGCAAGTGTGGTGAAGGGAAATGCGGTGAAGGTAAGTGCGGCGAAGAAATGAAGAAAGAAAAAGCCGAGAGAAAAGGTGAAAAATCAGAAAAGTCGGAAGAAGGGAAATGTGGTGAAGGCAAGTGCGGCGAAGGTAAATGTGGCGCTTAATCACTTAATCTTACTTTCGTTCTAGCGACGAAACTGACTATAATGCTCGCTTTCTATTTGAGCAGAATGAAGGCGAGCATTTTTAATGGATTTCTTACAGTCGATCATCCTTGGCATTATCCAGGGGATAACCGAGTTTCTTCCTATATCCAGTTCTGCTCATTTAATTTTGATGCCAATACTTACCGGCTGGGAAGATCAAGGCGTCGGCTTTGATCTTGCTGTACATGTCGGTACCTTGCTCGCTGTTATTCTCTATTTTCGTAAAGATGTCAGTGAACTCTTTGTAGACGGCCTTCGTTCTATCGCTGCTCGTCAACATGTCGGGCAAAGCCGCTTAGGCTGGGCTGTCGTTGTGGGGACTATTCCCGCCTGTGTTGCCGGAATACTGCTACTGGATTACATCGACACTGCGCTAAGAGCTGTGGGGGTTATCATCACCACCACGGTTGTTTTTGCTGTGCTTTTAGCTGTTGCCGATCGCTTCGCCCGGGGAAGCCGAACCTTGCAGGATATTGGTTTTAAAGACGCGATTATTGTTGGACTTGCCCAGGCCTTAGCGCTTATTCCGGGCACTTCACGTTCCGGCGCCACCATAACCGCGGGTTTGTTTTTGGGGTTAAACCGAGAATCGGCTTCAAAGTTCTCATTTTTTATGGCTATTCCCATTACGGCTGCCGCTGCGTTGGTTAAGCTATTAACTATAGCTTCAGAGTCTATTGCCGTTGATTGGTTAGGTTTTTTGGTTGGTGGCGTTGTATCGTTTTTAACCGCTATTACGGCTATTCACTTCTTCCTTAAGTGGCTTAATGCGTTCGGTATGTGGCCTTACGTTATTTACCGTTTAATCTTAGCGGTTGTCTTGTACTTACTGTTCTTCTGAGTTGTTACTTTATGTACGAAAAAATAAAAAAGCAGTTATTTCACCTTAAAAGTAACAAAATTTTTGAAGCGCTGGTGGTTGCCGTTATCATTATTTCGGCATTAGAAATTGGCGCGAAAACATACGAGTTACCTGCTTTTGCTAACAGTCTGACCTTCGGTCTGGACCTTTTTATTACGCTGTTTTTCTTAATTGAAATAACCATCCGTTTCATTGCTGAAGACAATAAAAAGGTGTTTTTCAAAGACGGCTGGAATGTGTTTGATACTCTGGTCGTGTTAGTCAGTCTTATTCCAATTAATGACTCGGAACTGGCTTTGCTGGCGCGCTTAGTCAGGATTTTCCGAGTACTGCGGATGATATCCATTATTCCAGAGTTGAGAACCTTAATAAACTCCTTATTAAAAGCACTTCCGCAGATGGGCTATGTCGTCCTGCTGATGTTTATCATCTTCTATATTTATGCTGCGGTAGGCAGTTATTTATTCGCCGATATCAATCCGTTTTTATGGGATAACATTGCTACTTCAATGCTCACGCTGTTCCGGGTGATGACCTTTGAAGACTGGACTGACATTCAGTACGAAACCATGGAAGTATATGGCTGGAGCTGGATTTACTATATGACTTTTATTTTCCTGACCGCTTTTGCGTTCTTAAATATGGTTATCGGTATTGTGATTAACGTCATGGATAAAGAGAGCCGGAAAATTGAACTTGCTCAGGAAGGCTTGGATGAAAAGGGTGTGGACAAAGAACCCTCGATAACCGATCTGCAACAGGAAATTCGAGAATTAAAGCAACTGATAGTGGCGCAGCAAGATGCCGAAAGAAAGTAAAAGCCTATACAGCGCGAAGCTTCTGATTAACGATATTCCTGTTACGGTAAAGAGTAAGCGCATAAAAAATATGTACTTAAGGGTGCGTGCGCCCTCAGGTGATGTTGAAGTCTCAGCTCCTAAGCAGTGCTCGCTAAATGAGATTGAAAGCTGGTTGTTTGAGCGCCATGACTGGTTGATAAAGCAACGACAAAAAATTGCGATGCAGCCAGTCCAGCCAGAGTTTCAGTTTGTGTCAGGCGAAGAGCATAAGCTTTGGGGAAAGGTTTACACACTGGATATCGAGCTTAAAAAGCGTGGTGCCGCGGTTAGACTAAACGATGATAAACTGCTGCTGGTTTCGCTGCCGCATTACGACGCAGCTCAGCGTAAACAGGTTTTGGATCGTTGGTACCGCGAACAAATTACCCGGGAAATTGAAGCCTTACTGGATATTTGGCAACCGCGGATGGGAGCATACAGTAACAGTTTCGGTATCAGGGCAATGAAAACCCGTTGGGGTACCTGCAATATACGCAGCAAAAAGATATGGCTGAACCTGGAGCTGGTTAAAAAACCAGTTGAGTGCCTTGAGTACGTAGTGGTTCATGAACTAACACACCTGTTTGAGCGTTATCATAACGCGCGCTTTTACGCACTAATGGATGAATTTCTCCCTGACTGGCGTGAGCGAAAAGAACTGACCAACCAGTTTACCTGAGTTCTTCCCCTAGTTGATTTTGTGCTATTAATCTGAACACATAAGCCACTTTAAATAGGCCGGCTAGAATCACCTGTGACAAATGCAAGAAAACTAACAGCATCAAAGGTAAGTTTTCCTCCTGGAACCAGGCCAGATAAAAAACAACGATTGAAAGTAATAAAAACACCACCATAGAAGTGTTAGAGGTTTGCAATAGTTTACGTGGTTTCATAAGAGACATTCCTAATGCATTTAATAAATACATATTAAATGTATCTTTAGTTTAAATCAAGAAAGGTTAGGAAATTGAAAAAAATATTAATGGTGTGTTTAGGAAATATTTGCAGGTCGCCCGCTGCTGAAGGTTTTATTCGACACTTTATAGATAGTCACCAGTTGGCTATTGAAATTGATTCTGCTGGCACGTCTGCTCATCACATTGGTGAGCAACCGGATGAGCGTATGCAACAGAGTATGCGAAAACGCGGTATTGATATTAGCCATTTGAGCGGTCGTCAGGTCGTTGCTGAAGATTTTGAGAAATTCGATTGCATATATGCAATGGATCAGGCGAACTATGATCACTTGATAGTTATGGCTGAAAACAAAGCGCCGAAGCATAGGCATAAAGTCGAATTGTTTTTGCAGGCGCTTCATAATCAGAATGGTGTTGAACCATTGGAGGTTCCCGATCCGTACTTTGGAGGGCAGGAAGGATTTGAACACTGTGTTGACCTTATTGAAAGAGGTGCTAGAGCCCTGATTGAACAGGAAGGAGGTTAGAGAGTGCAATATTTACACACCATGGTGCGGGTGCACGACTTAGAACAATCTTTGAATTTCTATTGTGATTTATTGGGTCTTCAGGAAGTTAGACGGAAAGAAGTAGAGAAGGGCCGTTTCACTTTGGTCTTTTTAGCCGCGCCGGATGATGTTGAACGCGCTAAAAAGGAACAAGCGCCGATGATGGAACTGACCTACAACTGGGATCCGGAAACTTATAGCGGCGGCCGTAATTTTGGTCATTTAGCATTTCGAGTCGAGAATATCTATGAGTTGTGCCAAAAACTCATGGATAACGGCGTTATCATTAACCGGCCTCCGAGAGACGGACACATGGCCTTTGTGCGCTCGCCGGATAATATCTCAATAGAGCTACTGCAAAAAGGTGATAACTTGCCGCCACAAGAGCCGTGGGCCTCTATGGAAAACACGGGCGAATGGTAATTCAGGCCCAGATCCTCTATAATCTGCGCCACAAAAATACATAAGTAAGTTAATAGATTTTTACTTTGGTCCAATAAATAGGAATGACTATGTCGACTGATAAAGCAAAGATTATTTATACTGAAACGGACGAGGCACCGCGCCTTGCTACCTATTCGTTTCTGCCTTTTATCGAAGCATTTACTAAGGCAGCTGGTGTTTCAGTTGAAACCCGCGATATTTCTTTAGCTGGTCGTATTATTTCGCAGTTTCCGGAGTACCTGACCGAAGAACAACGTCAGTCAGATGCTTTAGCTGAACTGGGCGAAATGGCGAAAACAGCAGAAGCTAACATTATTAAGCTGCCAAACATCAGCGCGTCTATTCCGCAGATGACAGCTTGCATCAAAGAGCTGCAAGAACAAGGCTATAAACTGCCCGACTTCCCGTTTGATCCACAAACCGATGAAGAAAAAGACGTTCGGGCACGTTATGACAAAGTGAAAGGCAGTGCGGTTAACCCGGTATTACGTGAAGGTAACTCTGATCGTCGTGCACCAAGTGCTGTAAAAAATTACGCTAAGAAACACCCGCACAGCATGGGCGAATGGTCTAAAGATTCTAAGTCACACGTTGCGCACATGAATGACGGTGACTTCTACAGCAGCGAAAAATCAGTGACATCACCTGCCGATGACAATTTCAAAATTGTTTTAGAAGCGAACGGTGAACAAAAAGTACTGAAAGAGTCAGTTCCAGTATTAGCCGGTGAAGTGATTGATGCTGCAACGATGAGTAAAAAACAGTTGCAGGCATTCTTTGAAAAAGAAACAGCTGCGGCAAAAGACGAAGGCGTTTTGTTGTCGTTGCACTTAAAAGCCACCATGATGAAAGTTTCTGACCCAATTATGTTTGGTCATGCGGTACGTGTTTTCTATAAAGACGTATTAGAAAAACACGCTGACGTCATGAAAGAGATTGAGTTTGACGCAAGTAACGGTATTGGTGACCTTTACAACAAGCTTGAAAAAGTTGGTGCAGACAAGCGTGCTGAGATTGAATCTGATCTGGAAGCGGTTTATTCAAAACAGCCAGAACTGGCAATGGTTAACTCGCATAAAGGCATTACAAACCTGCACGTACCTAGTGACATCATCATTGACGCATCAATGCCAGCGATGATCCGTGACTCTGGTAAAATGTGGGACAAGAACGATAGCCGCCAAGACGCAAAAGCGATGATTCCAGATCGTAGCTACGCAGGTGTTTATCAAGAAACTATCAGTTTCTGCAGAGAAAATGGCGCCTTCGACCCTGCAACTATGGGTACCGTACCTAACGTTGGCTTAATGGCGCAAAAAGCTGAAGAGTATGGCTCTCACGACAAGACCTTTGAAATTCCGGCAAAGGGTACAGTAAAAGTATTTAACAAAGCCGGTGATGTTGTGTTCGAACACAATGTAGA
>JBNJGQ010000003.1:0-67873 GCA_051747845.1 Pseudomonadota bacterium | reverse complement strand
GCTATGAAACGCCAGTACCGGCTCCAGCTCGCGCAGCCACTTATTCACGTAACTTTTTATCAGCGCCGGATGCGGTTTTGTATGCTTACCCATACCGTGGATGATTAAAGCCGTACGTACACCCGCGGCATGGCAGTCTTTCACAAAGTTAAACAGTGCCGTGCGCGCCTCTGCCAATGTATGGTGGTGCAAATTCAGGCTGGCTTCCATACTGTAACGCCCCTGCTTCAGGCGCTTGAACACACCTGCCTGGACACCGTCGCGATGAAACTCAATAACGTCATCCGGCTCAACTAAGTCCACGTACTCGGTCGATAAAAAGTTTTCGTTTTCAGCCTCTTCTGCCTCAGCGGCGCGGCGGCGCTCTTTTTGCGCCAGCGTCGGTTCAAAAGCCTGCTTAATATCAGCAACTTCTTCACCCGCCAAAGGCGTTACGTCAGTCATTTCCTGACGAAACAGCTCAAATTCTTCATCATCTGAACGCGACATACTGCCTCCCGCTCATATTTTTTTGCTCGGTCTAGTGTAATACGTTGCTGCGCGAATCGCGATCCATTAATCGTCCAATTCTGCTACAATTGCGCTCAATTTATACATCGCGACATTCACTCAGTAAGGAGATGACATGCGTCCAAGTGGCCGTACGGCACAACAAATTCGACCGGTAACCATTACCCGTAACTTTACCAAACACGCAGAAGGCTCGGTTTTAATAGAGTTTGGCGAAACCAAAGTGCTTTGTAATGCGTCGGTAGAACGCGGCGTTCCGCGCTTTTTAAAAGGTAAAGGCCAGGGTTGGGTTACCGCTGAATACAGCATGTTACCACGCGCAACTCATACCCGTTCCGCCCGTGAAGCGTCCCGCGGTAAGCAAGGTGGTCGTACTTTAGAAATTCAGCGTTTGATTGGACGTTCACTGCGTACCTGCATCGACATGAGCGCTTTAGGTGAACACACCATTACTATAGACTGTGACGTGATTCAGGCCGACGGCGGCACACGTACCGCATCTATTACCGGAGCTTGTGTCGCCTTAGTTGACGCACTTAACTGGATGCGTGCGCAAGGTATGGTCAAAGTGAACCCGTTAAAAGAAATGGTTGCGGCAATTTCAGTCGGTATTTTAGACGGCGAACCGGTCAGCGATCTGGAATACATTGAAGACTCAAAAGCCGATACCGACATGAACATTGTCATGACAGAAGCCGGCAAGTTTATCGAAATTCAGGGCACAGCCGAAGGCGAAGCCTTCAGTTTTGACGAAATGAACAGTCTGGTCGAAATGGCGCGTCACAGCATTCGCGAGTTAATTGATATTCAGAAACAAGCGTTAGCGTAAGCTTCAGTATAAAAGTAAGCGAGGAATAAGCAGGCAATGAAAGCGTATCAAAAAGAGTTTATTGAGTTTGCCATAGAGCGTGGCGTATTAAAGTTTGGTGAATTTACCTTAAAGTCCGGGCGTACCAGTCCGTACTTTTTTAATGCAGGGCTTTTTAATAAAGGTTCTGACCTCGCCCGCTTAGGCCGCTTCTATGCCGCCGCGCTGGTCGACTCTGGTATCGATTTTGATGTGCTTTTTGGCCCGGCTTACAAAGGCATTCCAATTGCCACCGCCACAGCGGTGGCCTTATATGACCACCATCAGCAGGACACCCCATATTGCTTTAACCGTAAAGAAAAGAAAGACCACGGCGAAGGCGGTAATCTGGTGGGATCAGCGCTGGAAGGCAAAGTAATGCTGGTTGATGACGTGATTACCGCAGGCACGGCTATTCGCGAGGCCATGGACATTGTTCAGGCTAACGGCGCTGAGTTATCCGGTGTTCTGATTGCTCTCGACCGTCAGGAAAAAGGCAAAGGTGAGTTATCCGCCATTCAGGAAGTTGAGCATGATTTTGGCGCTCAAGTGGTCAGTATTGTCAGCTTAAACGATGTCATCACTTTTTTGAAAGATGACGACACCTTTAAAGAATATCTTCCCAAAGTTGAAGCTTATCGCGCCGAGTTCGGTGTCGCCTGATACGAATTTAGTTGCCTGGCGTTTACGTCAGGTCCAATATCTCACCTGACATGAATGTCAGGCTACTGCATCAGATGGGATAACGGGAAATAAGAGTGCGCCTGACGGTTGCAAGGGGTCTTATGGAGGTGAGCAGCGCCATGGATGGCGCTGCTCAAGCCCTACAGGGATGTATTCACGGGCGTCCTCCAAAAGACCCCTTGTAACCTCAGCACTCGTTTTCCCGGTTCGCCGTTACAGCTGCTCCTGTGGCTGCCAGGCGATACCAATGCTGCCATTTATAATCTGACACTCGCCACCTGAAGACTGTACCCTGCTGGATTCACCGCGCTGTGCAATTAAGCGGTAGTCCTTATTCAACAAGCTGACCTGCTTACGCTCGCCACATAAAATTCGCATAGAATCTATCAGACCACGGTCAGACAAGAAGTTTGTGGTCGGCTCGGTTTGTACTACGTCATCACCTTCAGCGAATTCAGCAGTTTGTAAGCCATAGGGGGAAATCACGCCCGAAGCCCCGGCAACCAGATAATGGAAAGTACCGGCGACAGCCTTATCAGTGCCCTGTGCATCTTCTACAAAGAAAGCACCGCGCTCGCCAATAATGTCAAAGGCGCCGGTCTCAAGGTTGACTTCCATAGCTGTGTTTTCATCAATGCCAATAGACAAAGGCGTTGAGCTTGCCGCGGCTAGGCGCATTAAGCGACCCTGGCGGCCGCGCTCAGAAAAGTGCGTATCTAGGGTTGCGTAATGGAACAGGCTCAAGCCGCCTAACGGATGGTAAGTCAGGCTATCCGGTCCTACATTGGGTGGACAGGTAGTATCTAAGTCACAGCCAAACGGTGGTGGATCAGAAGCAATCGCTCCTTCTTTTATCGCCTGAGCGGTTGTACCATTAGAAATCATCGGCTTAGAGGTCATGACCGCCGTACCTGCGCTGGTGCCACCAACAACCACTTCTTTTTGCTGAACAGCGGCAATAATCGTTTTCAGCACATCGCCGGGCTGATTATTCGCCTTCACAAAGGTCGAACGAGTTAAGTTCTGGTCGCCACCATTAAAAAACAGTCCGTCGGCCTTAGCTATCATTTCTGCGGCTGCATCAGAGTCTTTGCAAAACGCAACCTGCTCTTTATAGCGATCTCTGTGTACACGGTCACGCTCGTAGGCACCGAGTTCTTTCTGCTGGATTTTTGCCAGCTCATCGCAGCGGCCTTCACGTTGAGCTTTCACCAATGCCGAGTCCAAAGGCAGCCACTTTGCTTCAGCTCCCAACTGCTCAAATACACTGCTGTAAAAGTCGATAGCGTCATAAGGGTTACGGGATGCAGAGGTCAGAAAATAAATGACCGGTTTCTGATCATCTCCGGCAACAGACTGAGCCATTTCAACAAAGCGCTGAAAAATCGCTTTCGATTCACCTTTCAGGTTTTCATCCAAATTAACGACTTCGCGGGCAGAGTCAGGAACAGGAAGCTCAATTAAATCGATAATCCGGTTCCATTCCGCGTCTGACAATGCGTTATAAAGCTGCTGGGTTGCACGCCGGGTAAATTCACGCAGAAAAACACGTTCAGGAACAATGTCCTCTTTTAACCGTTCATGAATCAATTCCAGCGCATCAGCAACCTTTTTACGAGTTTCTTCACGGTAAGTTGGCCAAACCGACTCCGCCGTTGCTTTAGAGCGAAACTTTTTTGACAGATTGAGGTATCTGTCAGTGCGCATAGTGTCCTTATCTATCCAGTCAACGTCGTCGCAATTGTCCGACGCGAAACTGGAACAAGCCTCTAATCCACCGCCGGCTAATAACAAGTGACGAAAATTTTTATCTTCTTCAGCACTTACAGATGCCACCAAAACAGGCGCGCAAATAGCAACAAAAACCTTGGAAAACAACCGTTTGACCATAAATAAAACCCCTAGTAACCAGCCACTCGTTCCGTCCGGCTATGATATTTGACTAAATTGACAGCTAGCAACGCTAGTGCTATTCCTATGCCACTGTCAAATTTAAGACAGCAAATTATTAGGATAATTATAACCGTTATGCTAAAAAAAGCTTATCAACTGACCAACTATCACTACGATAGTTTCTACCTTTCGGAGTGGTTCGACGAGTAGGCCACGGTAGCCAGTTCGGTTACTGCGGCGAGTGCACCACTGCCTCCCCCGCTAAAGCTCTCTCACGAGCAATATGCATGAGCCTTTGTGTGTCAATAAGACACGACTCGTGACATAAGTCCCGTTCACACGGGGAAATCTCAAAAATTAAAAAAACCACAAAGGAGATTCCTATGTCCAAGTGGAGCCTATTGATCCCATTAGCGGGTCTTACTCTTTCGCCTGTCGCACTTGCAATGCAGCAAGCGAATACTGAAAACGAACAACAAGAACAAGCTCAAGTCGACGAAAATATTCAAGTCACCGGATCGCGCCTAAAAGGCGTGGATATGGAAGGCGCAAACCCCGTTCAAATTTTCAGTCAGGAAGATTTAAACCAGCGCGGCCACATTAGCATTGGCTCATTTTTGAAAGATCTACCACAAGCTGCTACCGCCGGTACCTTTACAGAGAACGGAGGGGTTGGCGGAGCAGATGGTGCGCCGGCAGGCTCTGCGGGTGTCAGTTTGCGCGGATTAGGCAGTAGCTCGACACTGGTTTTGGTTAACGGCCGCCGTGTTAATGTCAGCTCTTTCGCCAATGGTGCAGACTCTTTCGTCAATGTGAATAACATTCCTATGTCAGCAATTGAGCGAATTGAAGTCCTTACCGATGGAGCCTCGTCCATCTATGGCTCTGACGCTATTGCCGGGGTCATCAACTTTATTATGCGCAAAGATTTCGAAGGTCATGAAGTTTCTTTGATGTATGGAGATGACACCAATTCTGCGGATGGTAGCCGTTATAACGCCACTTACGTTGGTGGTTTTAATACCAAAAACAGTAACACCACAGTCATTTTAGATTACGCCAGTCAAAACTCTGTGTTTAATTCTGATCGTCCAATCGACGTAACGTTTGAATCCAGCACCTTTGTTGATATCGACGGCACTGAATACGCTGAACCTTACTGTAACGACGGTACAGCAGCAGCTAATGAGCGCTGTAATTACGACTATGTCATCCAAAGAGTTATTCAACCCGATTTCGATAATTTTGGAGCAACAGTCAATCATTTTTATCGACTAGACGATCACACCGAGTTTTTTGCCGAAGCCATGTTTCAGCGTAATGAGGGACACGCTTATGACTCCGGAGCTGCTTTCTCGGCAAATATTCCCGGAGATTCACCCGTAGTACCAGAATGGGCGAGTGAGATTAACGAGGCTGACGGTTCTACAGACCCAATATATATCAGCTCACGCTTCCCCGATCGTCGTACTCAGGAGTACACCGACACCTCATACCGTATGCTGGCAGGACTGCGCGGTGAAATTGGTTTCTGGAGCTGGGAGACAGCCGCCAGTTACGGCAAGTCAGAGAGTGAGATTTTACACACCGCTGGCTTTTATTCGGTAGATGCTGTCGATGAAGCAATTGCCGACGGACGTTTCGACCCTTTCAATTTAGGTCGAAACAACGATGCCAGCACATTAGCAAATTTGCGTACTCTGGCACCACGAAACGGTGAATCCGAGTTGTTCTCTATCGATTTCAACATTTCGGGCGACTTGTTTGAAATACCGGCAGGTTATGTGAAATCTGTTTTTGGTGGTGAATACCGTCGTGAAGAGTTATTTGATGAGCCTGCGGCTATTGCATCTAATAACGGTGTTTTTGCACTCGGTGCGAGCCAGGCTGAAGCTGATAGAAGTCAGTATGCTTTTTATGGCGAATTCCATCTTCCACTCACTCAGTCAATTGATGCTATTGCCGCTCTGCGCTATGACCATTACAGCGACTTTGGTGGTGATGTGAACCCTAAACTTTCTCTTCGTTGGCGCGCAACAGATGACCTTATTCTGAGGGCTTCAGCCAGTACCGGATTCCGGGCACCGTCTTTAACTCAGCTTGGTGCAGGGACTTCTTTATCTGCAGCTTACATCAACTGTACGCCAGATGACCCTTATGTTTCTTTATGCGGCACTTCGGGCAACGAACAAGGTGAACTAGAGTTAGACCAAGAAACCTTAGGTAACCTGGATCTCGAAGCTGAGAAGTCGGTTGCATATAACATGGGCGTTTCATGGAATATTACTGACGCCTGGCAGTTTACAGCTGACTACTGGCGCTACGACCATGAAGATATTGTTGATATCGATGCGAATACCACTCTGGACGCCTGCGTTGCAGGAACCTCACCAGTGGTGAGTGACGAAAGCGAGCTGAATAACGAATTCGGTTGCGTGGTCAACGCTGAAGGAGACTTGGTTTTCTTGCGCACCGGCTACTTTAATGTCGGTGAACAAAAAACCGATGGTGTTGATATTCGAACAGACTATAGCCTTAGTTCGACTCAATATGGCAAGTTCAACTTCTACGCCAGTGGTACGCGCACATTTAGTTACGAGCGTAAATTGACCGCCGATTCAGAAGCCGAAGATTTGCTCGGACGTCTTAGCGGTGCGGCGGAAATCGCCCGCCCTGAGTTTGTCGCGGATTTTGGCGTCGAATGGCAATTTTCTGATTATGATGCCAACTTAAATGGTCACTATGTCAGCAGCCTGGGTGACGGTGACTTTAAGTTCGGCGGCAATGAAACCGTTGACGCTTGGTTAACCTGGAATGCCAGTGTCGGTTACCAGTTAAATGAAAACCATCGTTTCTTGTTAACGGTACGTAACTTGCTGGACGAAGAGCCTCCCTATGCGTCATCACCGACCAATGGGTATGCTTCCTCAGTTCATGACTGGTTAGGCCGTCAGGTATCATTGCGTTATACCGCTAACTTTTAACAGGCTTACAACGCAGTATGAAACTACAAAAACAATCAATGGCCATGCCTGATGCGCTGGTCATTCTGTTCTTTGTTGGTGTTCTGGCAGCACTCGCCGCTTGGTGGGTGCCTGCTGGATCTTATGAAACACAGACCGTTACGCGCAGCGTTAATGGTGAAACCCAACAACGTTCAGTTATTATTCCTGAAAGCTTTCGCTACGCAGATGAAGAGAGTTTTCAACGACCTCTTTTCGCAGAAGGCGGTGAAATCGGTTTAGCTAACGTGCCTTTTGAGGGCCTGGTTTCCGGCTCTAAATGGGGTGCCGCAATTGGTGTCATCGCATTCATTTTAGTGGTTGGCGGTGCGTTTGGAATGATCCTGAAAACAACCTCAATTGAACGTGGCATTCTAGCGCTCATTGAAAGAACCCGCCATTTTGAACTGCTTTTTTTAACCTCTATGTTTCTGGTCTTCTCGCTCAGCGGTGCCATTTTTGGTATGGGTGAGGAAGCCATCGCATTTTGTCTGGTACTGTTACCTGTTATGCGATCTCTAGGCTATGATGCGGTTACTACAGTTCTTACCACATACGTCGCAACCCAAATTGGTTTTGCTACCTCTTGGATGAACCCCTTTAGTGTTGCAATTGCACAAGGCATTGCTGAAATCCCTCTACTATCCGGCAGTGGCTTCAGAATCATACTTTGGTGTGCTTTTACCCTGTTTGGACTGCAGTTCACGTTGCGTTATGCCAGACGAATTAAACAGCCTGTCATCAACGAACGGGAGCCTCAATCTGTCTCAGATAAGCCTTTCCAGCCTGTTGATACAGCAATTCTTTTAACCTTTTTAGTCGGTTTAGGCTGGGTCATATGGGGAGTAACACAGCGCCAATATTATATCCCTGAAATTGCTGCTCAGTTTTTTGTTATGGGTCTGGCGTGCGGCCTAATTGCTGTTATTGGCAGACGTTTATCGGCAAACGACCTTGCTCAATCTTTTAATCAAGGAGCTAAAGATTTACTCCCCGCTGCATTAATTGTCGGTTTTGCTAAAGGTATTGTTTTATTACTTGGTGGAGATGATGCAACCACTCCTTCTGTTCTAAATACGGTATTACACACCGCAGGAAATACAATCGGTGAGTTCTCAACGGTTGTTTCAGCATCACTGATGTTGGTGTTTCAGTCCGTTTTTAACTTCTTTATTGCCTCAGGATCGGGTCAGGCGGCGTTAACAATGCCTTTAATGGCACCGCTTTCAGACTTAGTTGGGGTTAGTCGGCAAACCTCCGTACTCGCTTTCCAACTGGGCGACGGGCTGACTAATATTATTATCCCGACCTCTGCATCTCTTATTGGCTGTCTAGGCGCAGTCAAGTTAGACTGGGGCACTTGGGTGAAGATTATCTGGAAGTTTCAACTCGGCCTAATGCTCATGTCATTGGCTGCTATGATCCTCGCTGTAACTATAGGATTTTCATAAAATGCTCAAACTTATTAAGAACGCCGAAGTTTGGTCTCCGGAATATTTAGGCCGGCAGGACGTATTAATAGCGGATGGTCGAATTGCCGCCATAAATACTGACATTGATTTAAGTAGCCAGAATGTCGACGTTCAGATTATAGATGCCACCGGCCTATGGCTAATGCCTGGCTTTGTTGACCCGCTTGCTCATTTTAACGGCGGTGGTGGTGAAGGTGGCTTTCATACAAGAACACCCGATATGCCAATAACGGATGCTTTTAGTGCCGGTATTACTACTATGGTTTCCGGGTTAGGTACTGATGCCTCCACCCGTTCCTTAATGGATATGCTGGCAAAAGCACGGGGGCTAGAAAATGAAGGCCTTAGCACCTTCTGTTACACCGGCTCCTACGAGTACCCGATTAAAACAGTAAGTGGCTCCGTGCGAGATGACTTAATTTTAATCGATAAGTTTATTGGTGTTGGTGAAGTTGCTATTGCCGACAAGCGCGGTTCTCAAATAACTCCCCACGAACTGGCGCGGCTGGCTGCAGATGCAAAGGTAGGTGGTTTATTATCCGGAAAGTCCGGTATTGTCTTTTTGCATGTTGGTGACGAACCATCCATGCTGAGTATCGCAGAGCACGCTTGCGCCGATTTTGATGTTACTGCTAACCAGTTCTATCCAACCCATATCAACCGTCATCGGCAGCTAATGGAGAGTGCGGTAAGGTTTGCCCAGCAAGGTGCCATCCTTGATTTAACCACATCGACAACACCAGAGCTGCTGGCAGCCGGAGAGATTGCAGCGGCCGATGCTCTTGGTGAACTACTGGAGCTGGGAGTAGATGACAACCACATTAGTTTTAGTACCGACTGTAATGCCAGCCTGCCTGACTTTGATAAAACCGGTAAGCTGCGTGGACTTAAAGTGGGCAGAGCACAAAGCTTATTAGAGTCGGTTCAGCAGGCACTGGCAAAGGGTATACCAACCACAAAAGTACTGAAAGCAGCAGGTACCAACGCTGCCAGCCGCCTAAAGCTGTCGCGCAAAGGGCATATAGCTGTCGGTGCCGATGCCGATATCTTATTAATGAATCAGGAAGACCGATCCATAACCTATGTAATAGCCAAGGGTGAAATGGTTGTTGAACTTGGTAAGCCATTGAAATTTAGTGAGTTTCAGGGGTCGTGACGGACCTCTGAACACTGCTATACTAAACTTTCTTTAACGATATAAGATCTCACTTTTTGTTATGAAGTCATCGTTGCGCCTTTGCGTGTTGCTATTATTGCTTGGTTTAATGCCCACAACCAGTCTCGCGTTCGCACAGGAGAAACTGGTCTTTCGTGCGCCTGACGAGGGGCCTTTTACGCAATACGTAACGGAAGTTCTTGAAGAAGCTTATGCCAAGCTTGATATTAAGCTTGAATATATTCAACTGCCTCGCGCTCGTGGCGAACAACTCGCTACCGAAGGCACCATTGCCGGAGAGCTTGGAAGAACAGCCGCGCTGGAATACAAACGCCGTGATCTTCGCCGTATTCCATTTCCACTATTTACTTTCGACATCATCGCTGTTGCTGATAGACGAGACTGTGGCTACTGCCTGTTATCCGAAATAGAAAGTCTGGCATACGTCGATGGTATGGACTCCATTACTGAAGTTGTTAACAGCCTTCCTCAAAAACCGTCTGTTGTAACGCCTATTGATATCGAGCAAGTGCTTAAGCTGCTTGCATCCGGACGCATTCAGTTTGCTTTTATGGGAGACTTTCAATTTCAAAGTTCAGAGTTGAGCGATAACCCGAACTTTATTACCCACAAACTGACTACGGAAACTGGCTTTCATTACCTTAACGAAGAACACGCTCGGCTTATTCCTCAGCTCACTTATCAGCTGCAAAAAATGCATGAGAATGGGCGCATGAAAGTGCTTCGCGAAAAGTATGGAATAACACCAGAGCCGCCGGTTCAATCTATTAGCCCTCCTGAGCAGCTTACGGTAGTTGGCGCCATACACCCGGGCTTACTTAATGCCGACGGCACCGGTAAACTTTGGCAAGTAGCAAAGTCGACCTTCCCAAGGTTTACCTCTCAGCTCAATACCGTCGTTAGTAGCTGGCAACGCAGTATTCAGCTTATCCAGGAAGGCCGTGCTGATGCTCTTATCGGGGTTAGGCCGGATCAAAAAATAGAGAATATTATTCTGTCGAAATACCATGTTGCTTACGACGACAGTGTTTTTCTCTTTACTCTTGAGGAGCCCAACGAAGGCCCTATTTGCATTTCTGGCCCTCGTTTTATGCAAAACCTGGTTGATACCGAGCGCCCTTTTTATCGCGCATCAAATTCCCTTGACTGTTTTGCCCTGCTCGATATGAAAAGGGTTAGTGCCGTTGTGGACTACAAGGATAACCTGCCGGACTGGACAGAGCAGCCTTACAAAAAACAAAGGTTATCTGATCCTCTGCCACTGTTTGTGGCGTTTTCAGACACCCCAAGAGGCCGTTCATTAAGAAATTTATTCGATACGACTCTAGCCCAACAAAAGCCCCCTGTAACCACAAAAAAACAGGTTAACAGGCCCCTTTAAAGCCATTTTGCCGCCAGGCTTCATAAGCAAAAATAGCAACCGAATTTGACAGATTAAGACTGCGGTTACTGTCAGCCATAGGCAGTCTCAACCAATTTTCTTTCGGAAAGGTCTCCAACACTTCCATAGGCAACCCTCGAGTTTCAGGGCCAAAAAGCAGGGCATCACCCGCTTCATAACTTACCTCGGCATAGCTTGTTTTGCCTTTTGTTGTGCAGGCAAATATACGATTTATTTCCGTATTCTCTAAAAAGCTTTGCCAATTTTTGTGAATTTTTACAGAAGCCAGGTCATGGTAATCCAGGCCCGCCCGTCGAACCTTTTTTTCATCCAGCTCAAACCCCAGCGGCTCTATCAAATGAAGGGACATACCAGTATTCGCCGCCAGACGAATCACATTACCCGTATTTGGGGGTATTTCAGGCTCAAACAGTACAAGGTGTAACATGGTCGTTTTCATCGCTTCAGTAAAAGCGGTAGAATAGCAGAATACTTTTTAGAAATGTGTATCGGTGCTGTGGCAAATCAGAAAAACTACCAACAAAATTATGCTTTTTGGGTGCGATTAGCCAGCACAGCGTCAGTGGTTGTTGCGGCAACCCTTATTAGCATTAAGCTTTTTGCCTGGTTTCAGACAGAGTCGGCCAGTATGCTTGCCTCTCTGACAGACTCTATTCTGGACAGTGGCGCTTCAATTTTTAGTTTCTTTGCTATTCGCTACGCGCTGCAACCTGCGGATGAAGAGCACCGCTTTGGTCATGGCAAAGCGGAATCACTGGCCGCTTTAGCACAAAGTGCGTTTATTGCCGGCTCCAGCATGCTGCTTATTTTTCACAGTGTGCAGCAATTTATGCAGGGCGGTAGTGTTCCTAAAGTCGGTTATGGTATCGCCGTTTCTGCTATCGCAATTGTGATTACCTTTGTGCTTATTGTTATTCAGCGTATGGCCATTCGGCACACCAATTCTCAAGCGGTACAAGCAGACAACCTTCATTATCAGTCTGACATACTGCTGAACTTAGCGGTTATTGTTGCCTTAATTCTTAGCAGTTACGGTTGGCTCTGGGCCGACAGCATTTTTGCCATTGGTATTGCCGTTTACTTAATTATTGGCGCTATTCGCATTGGCTGGGACGCCTTTCAGGCTCTTATGGACAGAGAGCTTTCCGAGGAATTACAGGAGCAAATTGGCAATATCACTATGGCGGTAGATGGTGTCAGAGGCTTTCACGGTTTGCGCACGCGAGAAGCCGGCCCGGTACGCTTTATTCAATTACACATTGAACTGGCTAATGAGTTGTCGTTATTGCGTGCTCACGCCATAGCTGACGATGTTGAGGCGCAGCTTATGAAAGCCTTCCCGGGAGCAGACATCATTGTGCACATGGATCCTGAAATTGTCGCGGTAGTGGAAGGCTCACTTAAGCGCTAACGAGCTTTCGAGTCTCTTCAATAATGGCGTTCAACACCGGCTGACGAAACTTGTCCGTTTCCATCATCAGTTCGTGCGATGCGCCTTCAATGGTTTCAAACCGAAAATACTCGCGGGTAACCGCAGCAGCAACTTTTCTCTGCCCTGCAGCAGAGACCACCTGGTCATTACCTGCCTGAAATAATATAACCGGAATGCGGACATCGCTTGCCAGTTGCTGTGCTTTCATAGCGGCACTAACCGCTTCATAAAGCCAGTTAAACGTTGGCCCGCCCAGCTGCACCTCAGCCACATTATCGTATGCTCTGCGAAAGGCTTGGTAACGCTGTTTGCTGTGAGTGAGAACGTTCTCTTCAAAGGGTACAGCCTGGTAGTCACCCATACCAAAAAAATACCAGGGTTTCGCTAAATACCGGTTAATACATGCGCCAGCCGCAACTACCCAACGCGCCAGCCAATAGGGGACTCTACCGGTTTCAATAGAGAACATAGGTGCGGATAAAATCAGCTTATTGTAAGTATGGGCATAAGTCGCACAATAAATTGTCGCAATAGTGCCACCCATTGAATGCGCGAATAAGGTTTTAGGAACCTTACCAAATAGACTTGTTAACCGGTCAGTAAAATCTGAGAAATCGCTCACAAAATCGTTGAAGTCGTCGACATGCCCCTGATGATAATTTTGTGTTAATCTCGCCGATAAGCCCTGGCCTCGGTGATCCAGCGCTGCCACGGAAAAGCCTTGTTGAGCCAACTCCCAAAACAGTTCCTGATACTTAAGTGCGGACTCTATCCGGCCCGGAGCAATAACCACCAATGGTGCATCGGCGCTATGTTTATAGTAAGCGAAATGCAACTGAATACCGTCGAATGCCGTGAAATACTCAGAAAGGACCTGTTGTTCCCAGAAGGGTTCTACCTGAGTTTTGAAAAATTCCGCCCACTCGGGTGTATCATCTGCGGGGCGCGAGTGTTGTGTATCGGGTTGCTTCATGTACTTTGTTCAGGCTGACTTTTGGGTAAGTCTAACACGACTTCCAGTCCTCCTTCAGAGTGATTACTGGCTTTTAACTCACCTCCCAGAACAGCTGCTGCACGATGACTTAAAGCCAGTCCCAGACCAACTCCCGCCTTATGATGGCGTGCCGGGTCGCCGCGGTAAAATGGTTCGAAGAGCTTGTCTAACGTACTTTCATCCACACCAGGACCATGGTCACGAATGCGAATGCGGCTCCCTTTGCCATAGTCATCATAAGATAGCTCGACTTTATCGTCGGTATAATGCAGCGCATTACGAACAATATTTTCCAATACCAGCCTGAACAATTCAGGATCAGTATCGATAACAGGCCAGTCACCGTCTTGTTGCACCAGGCGCCCACTAACCTCAGGGCTCTGATAGCACATATCTCCGATAAGCTGTTGCACCAGCTCACCACTGTCCAGGCTTTCATGATTAAGCTCTACCAGACCGTTCTCTAACCGAGATAATGACAAAATACGTTCAATTATCACGCTCAGACGCTCGGTATCGCGACGCAGTTGCTGCCAGTTTGGGTCTTTCTCATTGCAGTCGGCTAAATCAAGGGCAACCTGCATACGCGCCATGGGTGAGCGTAGCTCATGCGATACGTCACTTAGTAAGCGTCGCTGAGCATCGCGCGATGTCGCTAAATCGACTGCGCCCTGAGACAGCGCACGCGCCAGTTCGCCGATTTCATCGCCGCGTTTTGGTAACCGTTTTAGCTCCGGAGTTGCACTACCGTCTGCTACTTCGCGCATAGCCAGGATCATTCGTCGTATTGGGCGGATAAGCCAAATACCCAGTAAAACCGCAAGTAAACCGCTACCCACCAGCAAGGTAAGTAAACGCGCCCGGGTTGACTCTCTTTCCAACTGCTCACGGTTAACTTGCTCATCAATACCCAGGGGTTTAGTGACCAATATTTTATTGCCGTCCAGTTCAAACGGGCCCATCAGCAAACGTTCGTCCAGAGGAATTTGTTGAGGTGAGGTTTGAGAAAGCATACGCAACAACGTGGAGCCGTGACTGACCCGCAGCATTTCATCCATCAACAGCTTTTCGCTGCCTTCCACAGATAACTGAGCAGCAACACGGTAGTCGCCTGCTATTAACCGGCCAGGTTGCAAAGACTGAAAAGTTAAAGCATCGCTTAGTAGCGGTTGCAGAGTTTGATAAATTTCCGGCTCCAGCGGCTTTAACTCTGCTTTCGGTTTATTCCAAACCGCTAACAGATAGCCGCTGGCCGCTGTGACCGACAGCAGCGCCCAGAAAATAAAAAGTAACCTTAGGGCTAGCGATCGGTACCACCGCGTACGCCGGTTTCTCATAAGCTCGCGATCAGTCGATAGCCGCGGCCGCGAATGGTTTGAATACGATCAGGTTTAGTCGGAAACTTCTTACGGATGTTACTGATATGGACATCCAGGCTGCGATCAAAAGGCTCCATTTTACGTCCCAGTGCAGCAACTGATAATTGATCTTTACTCACCATTTGACCTGCTTGCTGCATTAAGCAACGCAGAATATCGAACTCGGTTGGTGTCAATATCAGTTCAGCATCGTCGCATTTCACTTCCGTTGTGGCCGGATCTAATACAATACCGCACACGTTCAGGCTTTCGTTCTGCATGGTGGTGTTAGGTGTACGACGTAGCAAAGCTCTCACCCTGGCCACCAGTTCACGCGGGTTAAAAGGTTTTGGCAGGTAGTCATCTGCACCCAGCTCCAGACCCATAACACGGTCGTCGTCGTCACCGCGGGCAGTCAACATAAGCACAGCGGTATCGCGATGTTGTTGGCGCAAGCGCTGTAACAGCTGCATGCCATCAATACCGGGTAACATAACGTCCAGCAAAATCAATTCATAGTCACCGTTAAGCGCCTTGTCGAGGCCGGTCACGCCATCTTCGGCAACACTTAAATCGACGGATTCACGTTTAAACAATTCTGTCAGCATGACAGACATTTCAGTATCGTCATCAATGAGTAGTACGGAATGTCTCATAACTTACTGTTCTCTCCAGAAATAAATCCATGATCCAAAATGCCGGGGATGGATACGACCCCCTTTACATAACTTTTACTTTAGCAGAGTTTTCAGTTTTCGCGTTAAGGTGTTTCTTCCCCAGCCCAGCCATGTCGCCGCTTTTTGCTTATGTCCGGAAAAACGTTTTAAAGCAGTTTGCAAAGCAATTTTTTCCAGATGATGCTGATAACTTTCCAAAACATCCTGAGCTTCTAACGGGTGTTTTTCCAGTTCTCTTTCGAGCCAATGCTGCCAGGTAAGTTCCCCATTAAATTCTTCAGGCTCTGATTCGGCCGGTACGAGAATATCTTCCGGCAAGTCATTAACACCAATATGCTGACCGGGTGCCATAACGGTTAACCAGCGGCAGGTATTTTCGAGTTGCCTCACATTACCAGGCCAAGAATAGTCCATTAACTTGCTAAGTGTTTCATTTAACAACGTTTTTGGTGTTACATTCAACTCTTCAGCCGACTTTTTCAGAAAATGCTTCGCCAGGGTAGCAATATCTTCAGTTCGTTCGCGCAAAGGTGGTAAACGCAACCGGATAACATTAAGCCGATGATACAAGTCGTCACGGAATTGCCCTTTTTCAACTAGCTGCTCCAGCTCTCTGTGTGTCGCTGCAATAACGCGAACATCAACTTTAACTGGCTGGTGCGCCCCTACTGGATAAAACTGCCCTTCGGCCAAAACTCGTAACAAACGAGTTTGAACCGGTAACGGCATGTCACCAATTTCATCCAGAAACAAGGTACCGCCATCGGCTTGCTGAAAACGCCCCACACGCTTTCTGTCAGCTCCGGTAAAAGCACCGCGCTCGTGCCCGAACAATTCCGATTCAATCAAGTCAGCCGGTATAGCCGCCATGTTAAGTGCAATAAAAGGCTTTTCTGTGCGTGGACTGTGTTTATGCAAAGCCCTAGCAACCACTTCTTTACCGGTTCCGGTTTCACCGGTCAGCAAAACGCTGACACTGGAACTCGACAAGCGGCCAATGGCGCGGAAAACATCCTGCATGGGGGGCGCCTCACCAATGAGCTCCGGAACACTGTTATCAATAGATTCATTAGCCGTGGTTTCACTTTGTCTTGCATGTTGCAGCGCTCGATCCACTGCGGTTATCGCTTCATCAATATCGAAAGGCTTGGCCAGATACTCAAAAGCACCGCCCTGAAAAGCCTTTACCGTGGTTTCAAGGTCTGAGTGTGCGGTCATCACAACCACTGGTAATTGCGGCTGCTCATGGCCTAATTTTTCAAGCACGGCCAGGCCGTTTTCGCCGGGCATCCTGATATCCGTCAACACCACAGTCGGTGCACCGGTTTTTAATGCGGAAAAGAAGTCTTCTCCGTTAGCAAAACTGCGAACATGATAGCGACTGTCGGCAAAGGCCTTTTCAAGCACCCAACGAATTGAGTCATCGTCATCAATGATCCATAACTGAGCATTAGTGGTCATCCATCACCTCGTTACCATTGTCTGCAGTAAGGTACGGCAAATAAACTGAAAACCGGGTTTTGCCCGGACTCGATTCAAATTCAATTTTACCCTTATGTTGGTGTGCCAGGTTTTGCGCCAATGAAAGACCCAAACCAGTCCCTTCTGCACGCCCGCTAATTAAAGGATAAAATAATGTATCGCGTAGTTCCGGCGGTATGCCTGGCCCGTTATCGGTAACTGTCACAACCGCACATTGTCGATAGCGCTGACCAAATAGTGTTAACTGATGCTCAACCCGTGTTTTAATGACAATAGTGCCGGCACCGGACATGGCTTGCGCCGCATTCTGAGCAATGTTCAGGAAAACTTGCTCACAAGCTTCGGGCACCACTCGAATATCCGGTAAAGAAGGGTCATAGTCCCTAATCAGTTTAAGCGAGTCACCGTATTCGTAAGTTAGTGTCCGCACCACACGCTCCAGCACCTCGTGAATATTGGTCGACTTTGACTCACCACGCTTTGTTGGCCCTAACAGTCTGTCCACCAGGTACCGTAACCGATCAGACTGACTGATAATCAAGTCGGTATACTCGGTCAATTTCTCATCGGGAAGCTGTCTTGCCAGTAGCTGGGCAGCGCCTCGCAAACCACCTAACGGGTTCTTTATTTCGTGAGCCATGCCCCGTAATAAATGCTGTGTCGCAAATAACTGATTACGTTGCTGATCTTCCTGGTTTATGCGCCGCAATTGGTCAACTTGCTTTAGTTCCAGCAACAATGCCCGGCCAAATTCTTGATCGACCGTCTGAATACTGGTTTCCACGCGAATATCATGACCAGAATGCAGTGCAAAATGCACTTCCGCATTCAGCACAGTTTGTTCACTATTTAAACACTCTGCTAAGGTCTCAGACGCCAGCGAGCAATGATAAAACGCCGCGCTAAAAGGCTCACCCAACAGACGCTTGGCACTGTGATCCAGCAAAGATTCGGCAGATGAGTTGACGTAACGAATGGTCAGGCGGTCATCGAGGATGAGTATGCCTGTGAGTAATTGGTTAAGTAGTGCGTTGTTATTCACGAAGGCAGGAGAAGTCTTGCACCAGAATGGTGCAATCGGGCAAGGCTAAAAGCCTCACCCGATAATTTTCCATTAAACGCTGTAGTACATATCGAATTCTACCGGGTGGGTAGTCTTCTTCAATGTCTCTACTTCGTTATATTTCAGATCGATGTAAGCATCAATCATGTCGTCGTCCATAACGCCGCCCTGTTTCAGGAACTCACGGTCTTTATCCAGAGCTTCCAGAGCCATTTCTAGTGAATGACAAACAGTCGGAATGTCTTTCGCTTCTTCAGGAGGCAGATTGTATAAATCTTTGTCCATGGCATCGCCCGGATGGATCTTGTTGCGAATACCGTCAAGGCCAGCCATTAACAATGCAGTAAAGGCCAGGTATGGGTTGGCACTTGGGTCAGGGAAACGCACTTCAATACGGCGACCTTTCGCGCTGGAAACCAACGGAATACGAATAGAAGCGGAGCGGTTACGAGCTGAATAAGCCAGCATGACCGGTGCTTCAAAACCAGGAACCAGACGCTTGTACGAGTTGGTTGAAGCATTAGCAAAAGCGTTAATAGCACGGGCGTGTTTGATAATACCGCCGATATAATACAATGCTGTTTCACTTAAGCCCGCGTATTGATCACCGGCAAATAAGTTCTCGCCACCTTTATTCAGAGACATATGCACATGCATACCAGAGCCGTTATCGCCAACCAGTGGCTTCGGCATAAAGGTTGCTGTCATGCCATAAGAATGCGCTACGTTATGCACAACGTATTTGTAAACCTGCATCTCATCAGCTTTAGCTGTCAGAGTATTAAAGCGAGTTGCTACTTCGTTTTGACCAGCAGTGGCTACTTCATGGTGATGTGCTTCAACAACCATACCCATGTCTTCCATAACTAAGCTCATGGTGCCACGAATGTCGTGTGCTGAATCAACTGGAGGTACCGGGAAATAACCGCCTTTTACGCCAGGGCGGTGAGCCAGGTTACCTTCTGAATATTCACGGCCAGAGTTCCACTTCGCTTCTTCAGCATCAATTTTGTAGAACGAACCACTCATATCGGTGTGGAAACGCACGTCATTGAACAGGAAGAACTCTGGTTCAGGGCCAAAGTAAGCATCGTCTGCAATGCCTGATGAGCGCAGGAATTCTTCTGCACGCTTCGCAATTGAGCGAGGATCACGGCTGTAACCTTGCATGGTTTCAGGCTCAAGAATGTCACAACGGACATTCAGGGTGATTTCATCAGTAAACGGGTCCAGAACAGCAGACTCATTGTCGGGCATTAGTACCATGTCCGATTCGTTAATCCCTTTCCAACCGGAAATAGATGAACCATCAAACATTTTGCCTTCTTCAAAGAAATCTTCATCGATTTGCGACACCGGAATAGTGACGTGTTGCTCTTTACCTTTCGTGTCGGTAAAGCGTAAGTCGACGAATTTTACGTCGTGTTCTTTAATGGTATCGAAAATCTTATTAGCTGACATGTTGTCCTCCGTAGACAGCGTCTAAAAATACAGCATAAGTATAGCAAAGCCTGTGCCAACTGAATTTTATCTATATATTCAATATCTTAAGTTAAATTCAGTCTTCTTTTAAAACTTAATATGCACCAGTATAGCGCATATCGCACATTTTTGGTGCAAAACAAAGAGAAAGGAAAAGAAAATATAATGGACAAAAAACAATCAGCCCTTTCTTAATCCAACTCAAAAAGGTAGAATACGCCGCTATTTTTCACAAAACCCCTTGGACGGGTTTCGCTCCCGGACAACTACAGGCAGTTCTTAATGACAATTCAGGTATTTGATATAGAAAAACTTCGCAACATCGCAATCATCGCGCACGTTGACCATGGTAAAACCACCCTAGTTGACAAGCTGTTGCAACAATCCGGCACGTTAGAAAGCCGTGGTGAGATAGAAGACCGTATTATGGATTCCAACGATCTTGAAAAAGAGCGTGGCATTACCATTCTGGCTAAAAATACCGCGGTTAACTGGCAAGATTACCGTATTAACATTCTGGATACTCCAGGACACGCCGACTTTGGCGGCGAAGTTGAGCGCGTACTTTCTATGGCGGATTCTGTATTGTTAGTGGTTGACGCCGTTGACGGCCCTATGCCTCAAACTCGATTTGTCACGCAGAAAGCCTTCTCTCACGGTCTTAATCCAATCTTGGTTATCAACAAAGTTGACCGTCCTGGTGCTCGCCCAGACTGGGTTATGGATCAGGTCTTCGACTTGTTTGACAACCTTGGCGCTACAGACGAACAGCTGGACTTCCCGGTTGTTTATGCATCAGCACTTAATGGCTGGGCATCATTAGACATAGACGACCAGGATGGCGATATGACGCCATTGTTCGAAACCATCGTTAATAAGGTAAGCCATCCGGACGCAGACCCCGAAAGTGACCTGCAGATGCAGGTGTCACAGCTGGATTATTCAAGCTACTTAGGCGTTATTGGTATTGGCCGTGTTACTCGTGGCAGCGTTAAGGTTAACCAGCCAGTGACTATTGTTGGTGCTGACGGCAAAGAGCGCAGTGGTAAAATTGGTAAGGTCTTTAGCTATTTAGGTCTTGACCGCATTGAAGCAGACAAAGCTGCGGCAGGCGATATCTGTGCCATTACTGGCCTGGGTGAGCTAAAAATCTCCGACACCGTGTGTGCGGTTGGTAAAGCTGAAGCCATGAAGCCACTGACGGTTGACGAGCCAACTGTAACTATGACCTTCCAGGTCAACACCTCACCTTTCGCGGGTAAAGAAGGCAAGTTTGTTACCTCTCGCCAGATTCTTGAGCGTTTGCAGCAAGAATTGGTTCATAACGTCGCACTGCGCGTTGAAGAAACTGACAACCCCGATCGTTTCCGTGTATCAGGCCGAGGTGAGCTGCACTTAGGTGTTCTTATCGAAAACATGCGCCGTGAAGGCTTCGAGTTAGCCGTTTCTCGTCCGGAAGTTATTATCAAGTACGAAGATGGTAAAAAACTGGAACCTTACGAAACCATGACGGTTGATATTGAAGAGCAGCATCAGGGTGCTGTCATGGAAAAATTAGGCTTACGTAAAGCCGAAATGACCAACATGACACCAGACGGTAAAGGTCGCGTTCGCGTCGACTTTGAAGTACCGAGCCGTGGTTTGATTGGCTTCCAGACAGAGTTTATGACATTAACCTCTGGTACTGGCCTGATGTACCACACTTTTGACCACTACGGCCCACACAAAGGCGGCACCATCGGTCAGCGTAGTAACGGTGTACTAATTTCTAATGCGCAGGGTAAAGCTCTAACTTATTCACTGTTTAACCTGCAGGAACGCGGTAAGTTATTTGCATCGCACGGTGATGAAGTTTATGAAGGCCAGATCATCGGTATTCATAACCGTTCAAACGACCTGACGGTAAACTGTCTGAAGGGTAAGCAGCTAACCAACGTCCGTGCATCTGGTACTGATGAAGCGCAAACGCTGAGTACGCCTATTCGTTTAACACTGGAACAGGCGCTTGAGTTCATCAACGATGACGAACTGGTTGAAGTAACACCACAATCTATTCGTATTCGTAAGCGTGCTCTGACAGAGAACGATCGCAAACGTTTAGGTCGTGAACCGAAAAACGGTTAAGAGTTTTTAACTCTGATCAAAAAGCCCGCTAATCAGCGGGCTTTTTTCTGTCTGGTGTTCAACGAAGAAGTTACCTTAGACTCAGTAACTCCGGCTGTGGCAAAACGAAATAAAAGATTGAAAAGAAGTGAAAGACACTGCCCGCTAATACAAACAAATGCCAAATAGCATGATGGTAAGGTAGCGTTTTCCAGACATAAAAAATGACACCAAAGGTGTATGCCAGACCACCGGCAACCAATAACATAAGGCCTCCGGCGTCCACATTATCAAGCATGGGTTTAATCGCTATAACTGCCATCCAACCCATGCCTAGGTACAAGCTTAACGACAACCCTTTTATTGGTTTTTTCATTCCAAGTTCAAGAATCACACCTACGAGTGCTATGCCCCAAGCTACGCCTAATAAAGTCCAGCCCCAGGCACCTCTCAGGTTAATTAACGCAAACGGGGTGTAAGTACCGGCTATCAGCACGTAAATAGCAGCATGATCTAACTGTTGAAACACCGCTTTGATTCTAGGCCAGGGAAATGCATGATACAGCGTTGAAGCAGTATAAAGCAGAATAAGGCTCGCTCCGTAAATACTGGCCGCCACAACATGCCAGACGTCACCATGAGCCGCAGTCCAAAAAAACATGACCACTAAAGCGACAATGCTTAAAACTGCCCCCACGCCATGAGTCAGCGCATGGGCAACTTCTTCCATTGCCGTATAGGCTCTATGCTGACTCATCCTCTCTCAAGCCCCGGTGTTTCATACCCTTTACTGATATTTTTAAGTGCCCGTATAAACTGGTCATATTGTCTTTCGTTGTCGTAATCTAAGTGATACGAGTTATGAAACTGTAATGTCAGCTTAACGCCATGGCCTTCCAAAAACACGGTGTACCCATCGTGGTCAGTATAAGCCTCAATTCCCTCTAAATAGTGGCGTCCCTGACGAGCCTCACCATGAGTGTGGATTTTTTCGTACGCATCCAACATCAATTTGTTATCAAGTTCGTTTTTCATCACACACCTCTGAATTGCACTAAATGTATACCTTTATTATTAGGGCGGAAATCACATTCCACAACCGCTTTTACCTATTTGTATTAAAAACCTTGTATCGTAATATACATACAAGTGTGCATGATTAAACAAAAGGCGTTATAATAATGAACAGATGTTAAGAAATAGGGGCCCGAAATGGTTCGACGCACAAAAGAAGACGCAATGGAAACCCGCGCTAAACTGCTGGATGCAGCTGAGACTTTATTCAGCGAAAACGGAGTAACCCACACGTCTATGATGCAGGTAGCAGAAAAAGCCGGTGTCACCCGCGGTGCAATTTACCACCATTTCGAGAATAAAATGGCTCTTATTGAGTCATTGATGGGTCGAATCAAGCTACCTATTGACGAGATGCGTGAACAAATCGCCGAAAGCTCAGAGTTTGACCAGCTGGAAGAAATTAAAGCACGCTCGAAAGAGTTTTTAGCCAGAGTTCAAAATGAACCTCAGGTCCGCTCCATTGCTAGCATTCTTCTCCACAAGTGTGAGTATATTGATGAAGTAAACCCCATTAAATTGCGCCATGTTAGCGGTCGTAATGAGTGTATTTGTGAAGTTGAAAAACTGTTTGAATCCGCAATTGAAAAACAACAACTGTCTTCAGAACTGAATGCGAGATGTTCCGTTATTGGGTTGTTTTCTCTGGTCGACGGACTCATTTATAACTGGTTACTGGCACCTGATTATTTTCCGTTAGTAGAATACGGTAACCAAGCCATCGATAGCTATATCAATGGCTTAACGCGTTAAGGCTCGTTGCTGTCGCCGCGTCGACGGCGCCAGCCACTGTATTTCCGATGCACGCCACGGGTTAACGATTGGAAAGTGTCTTCAAGTAAGTCAACGCCAAGCAACACACCCACAATAACCACTGACAAAACAATACCTACACCGTACATTCCCAAGCCAACGGCAATACCAATGGCCGCCAAAGCCCAGATGGTTGCAGCAGAGGTTACGCCGACCACAACGCCGTCGCGCGCCAGCATGACACCGGCGCCAAGAAAGCCGATACCGGTAATAATCTGACCTATCACCCGGGACGGATCGCCGCCTTGACTGACAACAGAAGAACCGCCCACTAAAAACAGGTAAGTTCCCAGAATGATCAGTGCAGAAGTTCTTATACCAACTGGTTTACCACGAATTTGTCGTTCTAGCCCGACAATGGCACCGCACAACAGCGAGGTACCAATGCCACTCCAGGAATATGGGCCCAACTCCTGAACAATTTGCCAGTCAATCACTAATCAGTCCTTTCCTTGTTCTAAAAAGCTCTTTAAGAAGCTTTCATCCATTGCAGCAATAGCCTCATCAGTGGCATTGGGACAGCTAGCACACATAGGAGCTGTCCATGCCTGAACATTCGCGAGAATGTCACGCAAGTGACTGACCGCGCGCAATCCACCCAAACCACCAGGGGAAGCCGCAGCTAATAAAACCGTTTTACCTGACCATGCGCCCATATCAAGCCGTGACACCCAGTCGATGGCATTTTTCACTAACGGCGATACCGACGAGTTATATTCCGGGCTTACCAAAACCACTTTCGATGCAGCTTGGATTTTCTCACCCAGTCTTTTCATTGGCTCAGGTACATCGTCGGCGGCTTCTAAGTCACCATGGTAAATTGGAGCATCCAACGCGTCAGCATCCACCAACTCATAGCGAATACCGTGTTTATCCGCCACTTCTGCTAAACGGTGCTTGAGCTTGGTATTGAGCGAATCTTTACGGCGGCTGCCACCAATAAATAAAACAGTCATATCATCTCCTGATCGTTAAGATTGAGAATCTTTCATAGCTTCAATAAAGCGGTTTGATTCAGTTACTGCCGCTTCCATGTCTTTTATTAATACGGAAATATCGTTTTGCAGATTACTGAACTCACCACGAATGGCGTCAATCGCCTTGGCGTTCAGGTTATGCTTCAAATAAAGCACGTTGTCCTGCATTTTATCCAGAACCGGCTGCATCTTATCCGCCGCGCGCTCCATAACTCTTAGTAATTCAGCGTAACGCCGTTCGGTTTCACGCAACTGACGCTCGCTTTCGCGACGCATATTATCATTGCTGTACTCGCCCAGTTCCTCACTCCATTCGTCGAATAAGTCATTGGCTACTTCATCAACTTCATCAATACGACTGCGGACTTTTTCAGCTGCATCTTTACTATCTTCGTAATCGCCGCGTAGCGCATTGTATTGTTCCTCCAACTTACCACCGTCAATGTTAAGCATGGAATCCAGACGTTCAAGCGCCGAACGGAACTCCTCCTGTGCATCTGACTGCGAGTCACGAGCGTCATCCACTCTGTCGACTAATATATCGCGCTTTTCCACACCAAACTTTTCCATAGTGCCGTAGTAAGCACTTTGGCAAGCCGACAGCGTGAGAACCGCAACAACAGCTAATATCCATTTACTCATTTGTCACCTCGCGCGGCTTTAATTAAGCGTTCGTCGCGTTTGGTCTGACGGTAATCGTGCACGGCTATAATAGCGTGAATAATGGCCACCAGATAAATAATGCCGAGCGCACCGAAAGAAACAATAAAAAGAACCACACCAATAATGGCTATGATCGCATTAAATATCGCCTGAAATATTTTCCCGGTGAAGAGAATTGCAATCGGCGGGAATAAAATCGCTAAAATATATAACATCGTGTTCTCCTTGCACTGCATTGTGCCTCATACCAATTAAGAGACATTCCTTAACTAAAAGCAAATTAAATCAATAAGGTAAAGCTGAGCCGTCCCAGTGCCATAACCCACCTGACTGCTCGGGTTTTAAGTTCTTCACTACTTCGACTATGCGTTTTGCTGACAATTCCGGCGAATACAATTTGTCGGCTGAAATACGCTGCTGAAAAGGTTTCGATAAGTCAGTATCTGTTGTACCAGGGTGTACGGCAGCTACAGTCAGCTTTTTATGAGTTCGCTTTAATTCTACAGACGCAGTTTTCAGCAACATATTTAACGCCGCCTTGCTCGAACGATAAGCATACCAACCACCCAGGTAATTATCCTCAATGCTGCCCACTTTTGCCGACAACTGCACCCAGAACCGGGTGTTCTTCCGGTCCAGAATTGGCAAAAAAGCTTTTAGCGCTAATAGAGGTTTTATCGCGTTAACCGTAAACAGCTTAGTCAGGTTTTCCGCTGTGATATCTGACAGCTTCTTTTCCGGAAAAGTCTCTTGGTCGTGCAACATACCAATAGTTGAAATCACTCCCGCCAATTGCTTGCCGTCACTTTTGAAGTCACTTACCCACCTACTCAACGAGTCTTCACTATAGTCCTCAATTTGGCAGTAGGTTATTTTACCCGAGTCAAATAAACCGGTTTGAGGCTGACGAGACAACGCAATAATTTCGTCTTCAGGAAACTGATTTTGTAATTCCAGTGTTAAGGCGTGGCCTAATCCACCACCGGCACCCAATATCACCATTGCCATTTGCGCTACTCTCTATCATGATAGTTTATACTTCCCTACGTTATCTGAACTGGATTAGCTCATTACGCCATGATGCAACTTGACTGGAAATCGTATTTTGAACATACCTTAGGCTTTCTAAAGTACTTTGGGCAAAGGTTTAACAGCGACAATACGAACATTACTGCTGGTCATTTAACTTACGTCAGCATGCTGTCGTTAGTGCCTCTGTTAGTGGTCATGTTTACGGTTTTTTCCGCTTTCCCCATGTTTGAGGAGTTACAGGAAAACCTTGAGCAGGCGTTGTTTGCTAACTTACTCCCTACCTCGGGCGAGCAACTTGAGCAATACCTGAATGAGTTCGTTACTAACGCCTCCAAAATGACAGCCATTGGCGTAGGCTTTCTGTTTATTGTCGCCATTATGCTCATGTCAGCTATTGATAAAGCACTGAATAGTATCTGGCGGGACTCAAGCAGCAGACATTGGTTAGTATCTTTCGCAGTATATTGGATGCTGCTCACCTTAGGCCCGGTGCTTATTGGGTCAGGTCTGGCAGCCACTTCATATTTGATGTCACTCAGTCAGTTCGCTGATGAATATGTTTCCGGTGTACAAAGTTTTGTCTTATGGTTCGTACCCATTGTCAGCTCCTTTGTATTCTTTGTGCTCATGTATCAACTGGTGCCTAACCGTCAGGTTAAATTCCGCTATGCCGCCTTTGGCGCGGTCATTGCGGCATTTTTATTTGAGCTGAGTAAGCAGTTATTTTCACTGTATATTACGTTCTTCCCAACCTATCAGGCCATTTACGGCGCGCTGGCTACTATTCCTATTCTCATTGTCTGGATTTACCTTTCCTGGCTTATCGTACTTATTGGCGCGGTTTTAACCGTTAGCTTAGAGGAATATCAGTTACAGCAGACTGAGCCGAAGTCTGATTGACCTGCTTTGAGTTTTCACCGACCATAGCCGTTCTGTTTTTCAAAGGTATGTACTCATGATCGGACTGATTCAGCGCGTTAGCCGTGCCAAGGTGACCGTCGCTAATGAAGTTGTCGGCGCAATTGACCAAGGGCTGCTCGTTTTACTGGGAGTGGAACACCAGGACAACGAAGCCAGTGCCGAAAAATTGGCAAAACGCATTGCTCATTATCGAATTTTTAGTGACGCCGAAGACAAAATGAATAACAGTGTCATTGATCAACACGGCAAAGCCTTGGTTGTTTCTCAGTTCACACTGGCGGCAGATACCCGTAAAGGTCGTCGCCCCAGCTTTTCCTCGGCGGCGACACCCGACCAGGCTCGGCATTTATATCAGGTGTTTTGTGAAAAACTGAACGCTCAGGGCGTTCCGGTAGAAACCGGTCGCTTTGCAGCCGATATGCAGGTTGAACTGGTCAATGACGGCCCGGTCACATTTGAATTGAAGGTATAACTGTCATGTATCGCGTTATTACTCCAGAAACAGACGAGCAACTCGAGCGTTATTACTACCTTCGTTGGCGGGTTCTACGTGAGCCTTTTCAGCGACCACTGGGTTCTGAACAAGACGAGTACGATCAAGTTGGTCATCACCGAATGGTGGTGAATGAAGCTGAGGAAGCCGTTGCGGTTGGCCGGCTTCATTTTAATAGCCCTGAAGAAGCTCAAATACGCTTTATGGCCGTTGCTCCTGAATACCGGGGGGAAGGGCATGGGGTTGCTATTATCTATGCTCTGGAGCTTGCTGCGCGCAAAGAGGGCGCAACGCATGTCGTGATCAACTCACGCGACAACACCATTGGCTTTTATAAGAAGTGTGGTTACGAAGTAGCGGAAGAAGCCGATACCGTGAATAACCCAATGGCTGAGCATCACTTACGTAAGTCCTTTACTGAGTATAACCGCATAATTTATCGACCCGAATGGTGTACCGAGCTACAGAAAACCTGGCAGGAAGACATTCCTATTTCCGATGCCATGGGCATTAAAATACATCAATACACAGGGCGTGTATTCGAAACCCGCGCAATTCTGTCACGAAACATTAACGTACACGGCACCATGTTTGCCGGCAGTATTTATTCACTAGGCACCTTAACCTGCTGGGGATTACTGCACCTGCAATTACTGGAGCGAGAACTGGAGGGGTCAGTCGTACTGGGCGATGGCAACATTCATTACCACAAGCCGGTAACTCAGGAGCCTCGCGCAATAGCACGGTTAAGTGACGTCACCGGTGACTTTTCTGCGTTAAAACAGGGCAAAAACGCCCGTTTAACACTAAAAGCTCAAATACTTGACGAAGAGCAGCCAGTAGCAGAATTTACCGGCCGCTTCGTGGTTCTTGCAAAGCGGGATTAACCCATACGTTTAAGATTCAGACAAAATATGCGGTAGTTTCACCACTGCCGCTAAATCACCATTTTGAATAAGGTCACTGGCGGCTTTAATGTCCGGCGCAAAGAAACGATCCTCAGCATAGTAAGCCACTTGCTCACGTAAACAGTTAAATGCCGTTTCAACTGCTGCTGCACCTTTTAAAGGGCGACGGAAATCCAGGCCCTGTGCCGCTTCTAACCACTCAATCGCAACAATGTCACTGACGTTCTTAGCAATATCCGTTAACCGGCGTGCCGCAAAGGTTGCCATAGACACATGGTCTTCCTGGTTAGCAGAGGTTGGCATGCTATCCACCGACGCCGGATGTGCCAGGGTTTTATTCTCAGACGCCAACGCCGCTGCAGTAACCTGCGCCAGCATAAAGCCCGAGTTAACCCCACCGTCATTCACCAAAAACGCCGGCAATTTGCTTAAGTTACTGTCTATGAGCAGGGCACTACGACGCTCAGATAAGGCACCAATTTCACTGGCCGCAATAGCCAGAATATCAGCAGCCATAGCAACCGGCTCAGCGTGGAAGTTACCACCGGAAATAATGTCCTGCTCTTCGCTGAACACCAGTGGGTTATCAGTAACACCATTAGCTTCGCGTACCAGAATACCCGAGGCATGCTCAATTTGGTCCAATACTGCACCCATTACCTGAGGCTGACAGCGCAGGGAATACGGGTCCTGAACCTTCTCGCAGTCCTCATGATCTTTAGCAATTTCGGAGCTATCTGTCAGCACATGGCGGAACATTTCGGCGGCTTTAATCTGGCCCGGTTGACCGCGTACCGCATGTACACGTTCATCAAATGGCGAGCGTGAACCCATTGCCGCTTCAACGGACGTCGCACCCACTACAATGGCGGCATGGAAATTACGCTCAATACGGAACAGTCCTGCCAACGCTAATGCCGTTGATGCCTGAGTACCATTTAATAAGGCCAGACCTTCTTTCGGCGCAAGTTCAAAGGGCTCAATACCCGCTATTTTCAAGCCTTCCTCAGCGTTTAGTACCTCTCCGTTATGACGAACTGTACCTTCACCCACTAACGGCAATACCATGTGAGCCAATGGCGCTAAATCACCGGATGCACCGACTGAACCTTTTTCCGGTATACACGGGTACACTTCGGCATTCAATAGCTTGATCAGCGCATCAACCAGCACCGGACGTACACCCGAAAAGCCGCGCGACAGAGAGTTAATTTTCAGCAACAACATTAAACGCACCACGGCGTCTTCCATTAGGTTGCCGGTGCCGGCAGCGTGCGATAACACAATACGACGCTGGAGATCAGTCAGACGCTCAGGCGGAATGCGGGTGTTAGCCAGCAGCCCAAAACCGGTATTAATACCGTAAACCACTCGTCCTTGCTCCAGCACATCTGCAACGGTTTTCGCCGAAGTCGCAATGTTGTCCTTAGCTTCATCAGACAACTTCAGTGTCTGATGCTGATAAAACCAGTTGCGCAGTTCACTTAACCGCAATTGTCCTGGCTGTAATTCAAAATGACTCATGCAACCTCCTTACTTCGTATCCAGCATCGGTAAATCAAGCCCTTGTTCACGGGCGCAGTTTTTCGCAATATCGTATCCGGCGTCGGCATGACGCATAACACCAGTACCCGGGTCGTTCCACAACACCCGGCCTAACCGCTTGTCAGCTTCTTCGGTACCGTCGGCTACAATCACCACACCGGCGTGCTGTGAGTAACCCATGCCAACGCCACCACCATGGTGAAGGCTGACCCAGGTAGCGCCGCCTGCTGTATTCAGCAAAGCATTCAACAACGGCCAGTCCGATACCGCATCAGATCCGTCCTGCATAGCTTCGGTTTCACGGTTAGGGCTGGCAACTGAGCCGGAATCCAGATGATCACGACCAATAACCACCGGCGCTTTTAACTCGCCGCTTTTAACCATGTCGTTAAACGCGCGAGCAATGCGGGCGCGGTCTTTGAGGCCAATCCAGCAGATACGTGACGGCAAACCCTGGAAGCTAATGCGCTCTTTGGCCATATCCAGCCAGTTATGTAAGTGCTCGTTGTCCGGAATCAGCTCTTTCACTTTCTGATCGGTTTTGTAAATGTCTTCCGGGTCACCCGAAAGCGCAACCCAGCGGAATGGACCAATGCCTTCGCAGAACAGCGGACGAATGTACGCCGGTACAAAGCCCGGGAAATCAAAGGCGTTATCCACGCCAACGTCTTTGGCCATTTGGCGAATGTTATTGCCGTAATCCAGTACCGCAGCGCCTTCGTTCTGGAAGTGCAGCATAGCGCGTACCTGCACTGCCATCGACTCTTTCGCGGCCGCTACGGTGCCGCTGGGGTCGCTTTCCTGCTTCGCTTTGTAGTCATCCAGTGTCCAGCCCTGAGGTAAATAACCATGCAGCGGATCGTGCGCTGACGTTTGGTCGGTCACAACATCTGGCGTTACGCCGCGTTTTTGGAGCTCTGCATACACATCTGCCGCATTACCCAATAAACCCACAGAAATCGCTTCACCCTTGGCTTTAGCATTGTTAATCAGCTGCATAGCTTCATCGAGACTGGTGGCTTTGTGGTCGACATAACGGGTTCGCAAACGAAAATCGATGCGGGTTTCGTCACACTCAACTGCAAGCATACAAAAGCCCGCCATCGTCGCCGCCAGCGGCTGAGCGCCGCCCATGCCACCAAGGCCGCCAGTAAGTACCCACTTACCTTTTGCATTGCCGTCAAAATGCTGACGTGACACCGCACCAAAGGTTTCGTAAGTACCCTGAACAATGCCTTGCGAACCAATGTAGATCCAAGAGCCTGCCGTCATCTGCCCGTACATCATCAGGCCTTTTTTATCGAGCTCGTTAAAGTGCTCCCAGTTTGCCCATTCAGGCACCAGGTTAGAGTTCGCAATCAATACACGCGGCGCGTCTTCGTGAGTCGGAAATACACCCACCGGTTTACCCGACTGAATCAGGAGAGATTCGTTTGGCTTCAGGCGCTCTAAAGTTTCAATTATTTTGTCATAGCATTCCCAGCTGCGCGCAGCACGCCCAATACCACCATAAACGACCAGCGCCTGTGGATGTTCGGCAACTTCGTCATCCAGGTTGTTCATTAGCATCCGCTTTGCAGCTTCTACCTGCCAGTTGCAGGTGGTTAGCTCGGTTCCATGAGGTGCGCTTATTTTGCGACTTTTATCCAGACGGGTGAATGACATGACTTACTCCTTAAAGGTTAAATGGCCGCCTAACTTAAACCGAGAGCCAGGGTGAGTCAGTGTGGCAAAGGTGACCACACCGCCTGAGCTCCAGGTACGGCGCAAAATTCTGAGACAAGGTTCGTGACGGTCGATATTTAAGTATTGGCATATCGTGCTGACCGGCATAATGGCTTCAATTTGGTGACTGGCTTCGGTTAGCGGACTGACTACGCATAAATATTCATGCGGAGTGACCTTGCTGTAGTCTTGTTTAAGGTAATCCGGTACCAGTTTCGGGTTCACAAAACGCTCTTCAAGCTGGACCGGTTGGTCATTTTCATAGTGGGTGATCAACGAATGAAAAACTGGAGCCCCTTCTTCCAGCTCCAGCGCTTCAGCAATTTGAGCGCTTGCCGGCTGCTCTTTTAGCAGATGCACTTTGGCGCGGTAATCGTGTCCGCGCGAACGCACTTCGTCGGCTATATTGCGAATGGCCATAAACGAGGTTTGCGACTTGATGGGGGCAACGTAAGTGCCGGATCCCTGAGTCCTTATCACCAAGCCTTCATCCGCAAGCTCCTGCAGCGCTCTGCGAGCCGTCATGCGACTGACCGAGAACTGCGTTGATAATGCGTTTTCCGAACTGACAGGGTGGTTTTCAGGCCACTCACCGGATTCTATCTTCAGATAAATGTGCTGTTTTATCTTTGAGAATTTATTCATCCCGACCCCAACAATGAATGATATGACACGATACTTTTGAGGATAAAAGTCTAGTTCAGAATAATTGTCTATACAAGTTACTTTTGCTATTCTTTTATCAGAACAAACCTTTAAGGACTGCTATGCAACGTATAGAAAATATCAACGCAGCAACAATGACCGGTGAACAGGGCTATGGCCTGATCCAAGACGCGACAGTCATTATCAATAAAGGAAAGATTGAATTTGTGGGCGCAGCTTTTGACGCTCCCGCCACCCCAACGGCGGAAGTCATTGATGGTAAAGGCGGTCTGCTCACTCCCGGGTTAATCGACTGCCATACCCATTTGGTATGGGCAGGGTCACGTGCTAATGAATTTGCTCAACGTCTGCATGGCGCCAGCTATCAGGAAATTGCTGAACAAGGTGGTGGTATCAAAAGCACCGTTAAATCCACTCGCGAGGCTTCACAGGAAGAACTACTGGCGTTGGCTTTAGAACGCGCAGAAACGCTGATGGCGCAAGGTGTCACTACCATTGAAGTTAAATCTGGTTATGGACTGGATCTCGAAAACGAACGCAAGCAGTTAGCCGTGGCGCGTCAGTTGGCGGAGAAGTTACCGGTGAACATCAAAACGACACTACTGGCCGCACACGCGGTACCGCCCGAATTCATTGATAACGCTGACGGTTATATTGATGAAATTACCCAAAACATTCTGCCGACTCTGGCTAACGAAGGGCTGGTCGATGCCGTCGATGCTTTTTGTGAAAGTATTGGGTTCAGCCGCGAACAAACCGAGAAGGTGTTTAAAGCAGCGAAAGAGTTAGGACTTCCTATTAAACTTCACGCCGAACAAATTACTAATCAGCAAGGCGCGAAGCTGGCAGCGGGTTACCAGGCGTTATCGGCTGATCATCTTGAGCAGTTGGACGAAGAAGGCGTTAAGGCCATGGCCGAAAATGGTACTGTTGCTGTATTATTGCCCGGCGCATTTTACTTCCTGCGTGACACGCAAAAGCCACCTGTAGAGCTTCTGCGTAAGCACGGTGTTCCAATGGCCATTGCTACCGACGCGAACCCGGGCTCATCACCTATTCATAACTTACCGTTAATGCTACAAATGGCGGCTACCTTTTTCCATATGACACCAGAAGAGTGTTTGCGCGGAGTAACGGTTAATGCAGCCCAAGCCTTAGGTGAAGAAAAACGAGGCGTTATTGCCGAAGGCTGTTACGCAGATTTAGCACTGTGGAATTGTCAGGACGCCGCTGAGTTAACGTACCAATTTGGCGTAAACCCGTTAAAAACCTTGTGGTTTAACGGCGTCGCTCACGACCGTGTAAGTAAGCCGTGGTCAGCTCGCTAAGCAGCTGTCCGCAAATCTTCATGCCTTCATCGAAGCCGGCACTGCATAATGACGGTGCGGCTTCCGCAAGGTGCAAGTAACGAGCTTCACTCACCTCTGCCAGACGCTTAACGTACTGAAAGCCCTGCCCAAGACTCAAACCAACATAATTCACCGCACTGGCAGGCACGGCGTTTAGAGCATCAACGTCTACTTCAATACCGAGCGGGCGCTGCCAGGACACAGCTTTTGCTACCACTTCATCCATAACTTCAGTAAATGGACGTTCATACAAACGATGCAGCGTATGGTAACGCATGCCAGCGTCCTGCAACTGACGCAGACTACTGGCTGAGTTTTTCCCCTGATGCAGGCCAACAATATGATAAAACTCCAGCGCGCCTTCCATATAGGCGTAGCTAAAACCATTACCGGAATGACGCCCCTCGCGCGGGCGAAAATCGGCATGCGGATCTAAATTCACGGCGCCACAGGCTTCACCGGTTACTTTATGCAGACTCTTCAATAGCGGATAGGCGTTATTATGCCCACCACCAATAACAATGACTTCGAAGCCTTGCTCAAACAGCGGTGTCAGTACCTTTTCCACCCGCGCATCAACCTGTGCGCAAAGCTCGCGTAAAGTCGCCAAATCATGCGAGTTTGCAGCGTCCAGCTTCTCAGCTTTTGCATTCAAATCATCGCAATTAACAGCACCAATCAACAGCAATTCATGGGTGGAAAGCAAACCGGTTTTCTGTAGGTTCAAAAAGCTTTTTAGAAAGGACTGCCAGCCATCGTCAGCACCTGCCCGCCCAAGATTCGCGCGCACGCCAATACTTTCCGGAATACCAACTAAGGCTACGCGCTGCCCGTCTTCCCAGGCCGCGGCCAGACTTTCTTCATAAGTTCCCTGCTCAGAAAGAACTCGAATAGCCTGACCAATCTTTGTTTCTTGCTCGCGTACCGTAACCCATTTAGCCGGGTCGGTTAATTCTAGAAAAGAAATCTCACTCATGGTTATTCAATATCTAATGGTTCCGGAGACAAGATCACACCCGTGGTATCAATGTAGAGATGATCATCGGGTAAAAAGGTGACGCCGCCAAAATTAACCGGCACATTCACTTCACCCACACCTTCGCTAATTGCGCTCACAGGAATAGAAGCGACGCCAAGAATGCCAATGTCCAGCTCTTCCAGCGCATCGACTTCGCGCACTGCGCCATAACAGACAATGCCTTCCCAGTCGTTGTCCATAGCTTGTTCGGCAATAGCAGCATCAAGCAGAGCCCGGCGCGCCGAGCCACCACCATCAATCAGTAACACTTTGCCGCCACCGTCTGCCGCCACCGTTTCTTCAATGAGTCCTTTGTCTTCGTGACACTTAATGATAACCAGGCGGCCACCGAAAGAGCTGCGGCCTCCATAAGACTCAAACATGGGCTCAACCACATCGACCATATCGGGGTATAAATCGCAAAGTTCTGAAGTGTTGTATTCCATGATTGTGTTCCTGACGTTGCTATAGCGTTGACTGGCAGTATACCTGCTATCCGGTAAGGACAAAAGTAAGCCCGACAGAGGTAACGAAACCCTTGAATTATAGAATAAAAACCCGTTTAATCTAACTAACTATAATAATAATAAAGTGAATCACTATTTTCATGCCGCAGCTTGACCTCATGACAAGTCTGGCAATAGAGACCTTTGCGCACGCCATACAAGCCGTTTTTCTCGTCGGCTTCGCGTCGCTGCTTATGTATTATCATCGTTATTATCAACGTGACTACTTGAGTTATTGGTCTTTTGCCTGCTTTGCTTTTGGCCCCAGTGAGTTAATTCGTGCTTTTCTTGCAGGCAGCGCAATGGTTGCTCCAGAGTCTGCGCTTAACTGGTCCAGCGGCTTACAAGGCATAGCCTTGACCTTCCAGTACCTGGCTATTTGTTTTATTGCGTTAGGAGCCTCCTGTGCAGCCTTTAACAGCAAGCCCCAAAAATACTGGCAATATATTGCTTATGCCATTTCACTTATCGGTGGGGTTATCTCCTACTTCTGGCTCGAACCGACTATAAGCTCGGTTGGCAGCACACCCAATGCTGGATTTATGCGCTTTTTAGTCACAGGAGTGGCGCTTATCGCTATCGGTTCTTTTATGTGGCATCGGCTAGGCGCAGGTATCGGCCCCAAATTAGTCGCCGGCGGCTTCCTGAGTATTGGCATTAAAAACTTCCTGGTACTGGCCGGGATATTCTCGTTATCAGCCAACGCCATCGACTGGGTTTTAAGCTTCCAGGCTCTGTTAACGGTTATTATCATTGCCATTGTTATTGTTGGCGTCATAATTTGGCTGCTGGAGTCAGAGCGTAATACTGCTGTGCGCGCCATTCAACGCGCCGAATATCTGCACACCCACGATGCCCTGACAGGGGTTTCTAACCGCGATCAATTAGTCAGTAAAATTCCATTGTTTATTGAATATTGTCGCAGCAACAATCGCCACTTAAGCATGATGCTAATTGGTGTCAGTCGTTTTAAAGTGGTGAACGAAAATATCGGCATTCGTGGCGGTGACCAGGTTCTGAAGGAAATTGCCCGCCGCCTGCAAAATTTCACCAAGCAGCCCCTCACTGTTTCACGTATCAGCGGGGACGTTTTTGCCATTGCTTTTGATCATTTAAAAAACCGAAGCCTAATACAGGACCTGGCCACAGAACTTCAGGAAGCACTAACATTGCCAATTGATGTTGGCGAAAAAACCGTAAATATTGCAGTAGGCATTGGTATTTCACGCTACCCTCAACACGGTAGCCGCTCTGAAGTTTTGCTTAACAAGGCGACGATTGCTCTAACTCAGGCCAAACAGTCACACCAGCCCACCATAACCTTTTATGAGCGCGGTATGGATGAAATGTACTCCTATCTGGTTGATATGGAGCCGGTGCTGCGTAAGGCAATGCAAGAAAATGAATTCACTTTGTACCTTCAACCACAGTTCGACTTCGACCATCAACAGCTTTGTGGGTTTGAAGCACTCATACGTTGGCAACACCCAGAGCGGGGTCTACTGAGCCCGGCAGAATTCCTGCCTTACATAGAACAACTCGGCCTTTCTACCGATTTAGATGACTGGGTATTGAATCAGGCCGCTGCGATTCTTAGCTCCTGGCAACAGAAATTTGGCGTATGTTGGCCAATTGCGGTAAACCTCTCTGCACCTCAGTTTCAGCACTTTCAGTTGATTGAAAAAATGCAACGACTGCAGGAAGACTACGGTATATCGCCGGAATGGCTGGAACTGGAAATTACTGAAAACGTCGCTATGTCTGACTTACACAACGGCATGAGTGTGATTCAACGGCTGCGAGAGATGGGCTTTGGTATTTCTATTGACGACTTTGGTACAGGACATTCTTCTCTGGCTTACTTACGCTCTTTGCCCATTAACAAAATTAAAATTGACCGGAGTTTCATCAGTGAACTTCAGCAAAATAATAACGATGCGACCATTTTAAAAGCCATGATCCGCTTGTCACATGGTTTAGGGAAACGGGTTATTGCTGAGGGAATCGAAACAGAAGAACAGCAGGATATGCTGCAAAAACTCGGTTGTGACATGATGCAAGGTTATTTCTATTCACCACCCATGCGTCTGCAGTTTGCTGAACAATTTATTGAACGCCAAATTAAGGGCAATAAAAAGCCGCTGCCTCCTGGGGAGTTTGCAACGGCTTAGATTTATTGACCGAAGCTGCTACTACAGGATGAAGCGGCTTAAATCTTCGTCCTGTGACAACTCACCAACATGCTCGTTGACGTAATCTGCGTCTATGGTCAACTTCTCACCGTTGTGGTCTGTTGCATGGAAGGAAATTTCCTCCATCAACCGTTCAAGTACCGTGTGCAGACGACGGGCACCGATATTTTCGGTCGTCTCATTCACATGGAATGCGACTTCAGCTATGCGCTGAATGCCGTCTTCAGTAAAGTTAACCTCCACGCCTTCCGTGTTTAATAACGCATGGTATTGCGTCGTCAGTGAAGCACTTGGTTCTGTCAGAATACGGACAAAGTCGCCGCTAGTCAGCGCTTCCAGTTCGACCCGGATAGGCAAACGACCCTGAAGCTCCGGAATAAGATCCGATGGCTTACTCATCTGGAATGCACCAGAGGCAATGAACAGAATATGGTCGGTCTTTATCATGCCATGCTTGGTGTTCACCGTTGTGCCCTCAACCAAAGGCAGCAGGTCGCGCTGTACGCCTTCACGGGAAACATCCGGTCCGCTGGTATCACCGCGCTTACAAATCTTGTCAATTTCATCTAAAAAGACAATGCCGTTCTGCTCAACCGATTCAATCGCCGCCTCTTTTACTTCATCTGGGTTCAGCAATTTAGCCGCTTCTTCTTCGACCAGTTGTTTGTAGGCATCTTTAATACGCATCTTACGAGCTTTGGTCTTATCGTTACCCATGTTCTGGAACATGTTCTGCAGTTGCGACGTCATCTCTTCCATGCCCGGCGGTGCCATGATTTCAACACCCATTTGTGGCATAGCTAAATCAATTTCAATTTCCTTGTCGTCTAACTGGCCTTCGCGCAGCTTTTTACGAAATACCTGACGTGTACCGCGCTGATCATCGTTTTCCGGCGCTTCTTCCTGTTGTTGAGCCCAGCTAGAAGACGACTTCTTCGCCGGTGGCAGCAACACATCCAGAATGCGCTCTTCTGCCGCTTCTTCGGCACGATAACGCACACGCTGCATCATTTCTTCACGCGTTTGTTTCACTGCTACATCGGTCAAGTCTTTAACAATTGACTCAATTTCTTTACCCACATAGCCAACTTCGGTGAACTTAGTCGCTTCTACTTTAATGAAAGGTGCTTTTGCCAATTTTGCCAGGCGACGGGCTATTTCCGTTTTACCAACACCCGTCGGGCCAATCATTAAGATATTCTTTGGCGTCACTTCCTGACGCAGTTCATCGTCCAGCTGCATGCGGCGCCAGCGATTACGCAAAGCAACGGCAACAGCGCGTTTGGCTTTATCCTGACCAATAATGTGTCGGTTTAATTCGTCAACAATTTCTCTTGGGGTCATCTCAGACATCTTATTCTTTCCCCTGCTTTGTTTTGTCTTCAGCAATAGACTCTTCTTCTTCAATGGTCTGATTGCCGTTGGTATATACGCAAATATCACCCGCAATGGTCAGTGCTTTTTGCACAATGTCGCGAGCATTCAAGTCGGTGTTTTCCAGCAACGCTCTCGCCGCTGACTGAGCAAAAGGACCACCCGAGCCAATAGCTATAAGGTCATTTTCAGGCTGCACGACGTCGCCGTTACCCGTGATGATTAATGAGGTTTCTTTATCAGCCACCGCCAACAAAGCTTCTAACCGCCGCAGCGCCCGATCGGTACGCCAATCTTTTGCCAATTCCACAGCAGCACGCATCAGGTTCCCCTGATGTTGCTCAAGTTTGGATTCAAAGCGTTCGAACAGTGTGAAAGCGTCAGCAGTTCCGCCGGCAAAACCTGCCAGCACTTTATCGTGGTATAGACGACGCACTTTACGTGCATTGCCTTTCATTACGGTATTACCTAAGGAAACCTGGCCGTCTCCGCCAATTACAACTTTATCGCCGCGGCGAACAGATACGATAGTAGTCAAATCAAGACCCTCTTTTTTGTCTTTGTGACATCAATGACAAGTATTTGAGGGTCTATCTCGCGTTTTTCAATGGTGGGTGTAGATTAATCGATGTTCCAGTTCCAAATTGCGCAACCAAACACCTGATTTCTTTGCAGTTTATGACGATCACGTTCGGCATCACGTTTTGTTTCATAAGGCCCCAGAATAACCCGGTACCAAAGACCATTACTGCCGTTTGTAGAACGAACCTGAGACTCCAGTCCTGCCATAGCAATTTGTGCCCGCAGCCTTTCGGCGTCGGCTTGCTGACGAAAAGAACCGCACTGCATAAGCTTTGGCGGACCCACTTCACGTTCGGGTACATCCACTTCCACTTCTTTGCTTTCCAGCTCTTCAATATAACGCCAGCGCTCGGCCGATTTTTCCGGTAACAGATCGGCCGGTGGCGGCTGCACATGCGGCTGCTCTACTTCCTCTGACTTACCGCTAATTTGCACCAGAATATAAGTAAATAAAGCGATTAAGCCAATGGCAATAATAACCACGAACCAAGGGACAGCTTTACGTTCACCAACAGGTTTTGCTCCACGTTGCTGCTTTTTATTGCTTCCCTTTTTCTTAGCCGGCTTACGTTTCGGCGATTTTGGCTTACGATTCGCGTAATCCATAGTGCGTTACATCTTCTCCAGGGTTGGAATGCCCAGCAAATCCAGACCTTGCTTCAGCACGTTAGCCGTTAACATCGACAACTTCAGGCGACTGTTACGAAGAGCTTCATCGTCCTGATTCAAAATAGGGCAGGCTTCGTAAAAACTCGAAAAACGCCCCGCCAGGTCAAACAGATAGCCACATAAGAAGTGCGGCATGGCTTTATCCTGAACCTGATGCAGCACTTCGTTAAAACGCACCAGTTGGTTCGCAAGCGCCAGCTCACGTTCGTCGTTCAGAATAATCTCTGCATCACGGTCAAAAGCGGTATCGCCTAATCGATCAAAAATACTGTTCACACGGGTGTAAGCATAAAGCAGGTAAGGTGCAGTGTTGCCTTCAAAAGTCAGCATGTGGTTCCAGTCAAAAATGTAGTCGCTGGTGCGGTTTTTCGACAAATCGGCATACTTAACCGAGCTAATACCCACCACTTCGGCAACGCGTTTCTGCTGCTCTTCTGTTAAATCGGTCGTTTTCTGCTGAAGCAACTCTAATGCGCGGCGTTCAGCTTCATCTAATAAGTCAGCCAGCTTGGTCACGCCGCCGTCACGGCTTTTGTAAGGTTTACCGTCTTTACCCATCACCGTACCAAAACCGTAGTGATCAAGCTGTATCTCGCCCTCAACAAAGCCGGCTTTACGCGCCAAGGTAAAAATTTGGTCAAAATGCAGCGCCTGACGAGCATCAACAAAGTACATTAGGTGGTCACCACCTAGTACTTTTTGACGGTATTCAATAGCGGCTAAATCGGTTGTGGCATAAAGGTAACCACCGCCTTTTTTCTGCACAATAATTGGCAGCGGCTCGCCTTCTTTGCCTTTGTACTCTTCCAGGAACACACACTGCGCCCCCTGATCTTCAGTCAGCAAACCTTTTTCACGCAAGTGTTCGATAACGCCCGGCAATTTGTCGTTGTAGGCACTTTCGGCCATCACGTCTTCACGCGTCAGCTTAACACCCAGGCGATCATACACTTCCTGACAATGACTCAGTGATACATCAATAAACTGGTTCCACAACTTCAGGCAATATTCGTCGCCCGACTGCAGCTTTACCACCAACTGCCGTGCACGGTCAGCGAACTCTTCGCTTTCGTCAAAACGCTGCTTGGCGGCTTTATAAAAAGTTTCCAGATTGCTCAGCTCATATTCTGCCGATTGGTTATCCAGCGCTTCCATGTAAGCCAAAAGCATACCGAACTGTGTGCCCCAGTCACCCACGTGGTTTTGGCGAACAACTTTATGACCTAAAAACTCGCACACGCGGGACACGGCATCACCAATAATGGCAGAGCGTAAATGACCAACGTGCATTTCTTTGGCCAGGTTAGGCGAAGAGTAATCAATGACAATGGTTTTGCTTTTGTCAGCCACATCAACATTCAACCTGTCGCTGTCCAGCATGGCCGTTAACTGATCTTTCAACTGGTCCTGCGAAATGGTGAAGTTAATAAAGCCGGGGCCCGCAATGTCCATTTTCGACAGCAGAGAGTTTTCCGGAACCGCATCAACAATGGCTTCAGCCAACTGACGCGGGTTCGATTTTGCCGGCTTTGCCAACATAAGTGCCAGGTTCGTCGCAAAGTCACCGTGCGATTTGTCGCGAGGTCGATCCAACTGAATCTTTACTGGGTGATCCGCAGGGATTTTCCCCTGTGCTTTAAGTTGACCAATGGCTTCGGCCAGTAACTGTTCAAGTTGTTCTTTCATTAATGCGACTACCTGTATGAAAAATCGAAGAGGAAATTCAAAGCGCTTAGTTTAATCGCTACGCCCGATAAAAAAAACCGCTTAGTTGTTAATCAGCTGAAGTCTTGCGGATCAATATCCAGCGACCAGCGCACTTTTTTCAATAACGGCAAGGCGTTAATCTGCGGCAGTAAGTGCTCAATTAACTGAAAACGAAGTTTCCGTGACTGACAATGTAACAGCAATTGGTAGCGGTAACGACCGGCTTTACGCTCCATTAATGCTGGCATCGGCCCTAGCAAAAACGCACCTTCCACTTGTGGCATTAACTGCTGAATTTGGGTCATAGCCTGTACCACAGAGTCTCTGTCTGTTGCCTCAGCCCTGAACAGAGCCAAATAAGAGAACGGTGGCAGGTCACTTTGCTGACGTTCGGCTAAGGCCGTCAACGCGAAATGTGAATAACCGTTGTTGAGTAAATCCTGAATCAGGTCGTGCTCCGGGTGGTGGGTTTGCAGCACCACTTTACCAGCTTTGTGCTCACGCCCGGCACGACCGGCCACCTGAGTGTAAAGCTGGCCTAAACGCTCTGCTGCCCGAAAGTCAGCACTGTAGAGTGCGCCGTCGACATCCAGCAGTGCCACTAAAGTCACGTTAGGAAAGTGATGGCCCTTTGCCAGCATTTGCGTACCCACCAGCAACGGATACTCATTGTTGGTGGCTTTTTGCAGATAATCATCTAACTGACCTTTGCGGCGGGTTGAATCCCGGTCAATGCGCAGCACCCCGCGGCCGGGAAACATCTCTTTCAGACTATGCTCGAGTTGCTCGGTGCCCACACCATGAGAAATCATCTGCGGCGAGCCACAGGAGCCACACTGGCGCGGTATCCGCTGCTGACTGCCACAATGGTGGCACTGCAGTTGCTGATGCGTTTTATGCACGGTGTAATAAGCGTCACAACGATGGCACTTCGCCAACCAGCCACACTCGTGGCACATTAACGCCGGCGCAAATCCTCGACGATTGAGAAATAACAACACCTGGTTGCCACGCTCAATTTCTACCTGAATTTGTTCCTGTAGTGCTTTGGAAATACCGGCTTTTATCGGTTGCTGTTTAAGGTCGATGATCTCGTGTTTGACCATTTGCGCACCACCGGCGCGTTGCCCCAGCTTAAGCCAGTGAAAGCGTTTGCTGACGGCGTTATTCAAAGTTTCCAGCGAAGCCGTTGCGCTACCAAGCACCAATGGAATATTGAGTAAAGCCGCCCGTTTAATAGCAATGTCCCTGGCGTGGTAGCGGAAGCCGTCCTGCTGCTTGTAAGACAAATCATGTTCTTCATCGACGACAATAAGCCCCAACTTCTGGCAGGGCGTAAACACCGCCGAGCGAGTGCCGATAATAATTGCCGCATGCCCACGTTTTGCATCCAGCCAGGTATTCAGTCGCTCTCTGTCGCTCATACCGGAATGCAGCATGACCACCGGTGCATCAAAGCGCTCTTTAAAGCGCTGCAAGGTCTGCGGGGTCAGGCCAATTTCAGGCACCAGTACCAATACTTGTTCACCGCGTTCTAGTACCGGTTGCATCGCCTGCAGGTAAACCTCAGTTTTACCACTGCCAGTAACCCCTTCTAACAACAAAGTACTGTGCTTCTGTTGCTGGTTAATGGTTGAAACCGCTACCGCCTGCTCGGTATTTAACTCGTGCCCCTGCTCCCTTAATACCGAAGGCTTCTGCTGCCAGCTTTCCGGTTTTGCCGGTGCCTGCTCGCGCACCTCAACCCAGCCTTTGTCCTGCAGGGTACGGAGCACGGCTGAGGTTACGCCTATATCGCTTAAGTCACTGCGTCTGAGCGGTTGATGTTTGAGCGCTGCCAGCACTTGCTGCTGCCGCGCGGCTCCTTTTAAATCGTTAATCGACTGCGCAAGACCTAAGTCAGTCAACGCATAAAAGGTTTCAGTCAGGTATTCCGGCGCATCGCCTTTACGCAATAAAACCGGCAGGCTGTTAGCAGCGACATCCCCCAACGAGTGGTGGTAATAATCGGCTGACCAGCGAACCAGTTGCCAAATATCATCCGGCCACAGGCGTTGTTCATCCAATACCGACGAAACCGACTTCAGCTCAAACGTTGGCGGCTCGTCATTTGCTTCGGCAACCACATAACCAACTAATTGACGCTGACCAAATGGCACGCGCACACGCACTCCCTGCGGCAGCGGCTCAGCGCTTTTGCACAGATAATCATAGGTTTGTCGAAGAGGTAACGGCAGGGCGACTTTATAACGTCGTTCGCTGCCCGTGTTGGCTTGCTTCATGGCTCTATTCTGGAACGCTACCGCACAGAATACAAGACAGCAGATTCTGCTTGATCACAGGCTCAGGATCACATAAAATGCGCGGCTCTTAATTCATTGATGTTTTTTTGCGCATGGTGTTCGGCTTTGGATCGAATGGCGATGCGGCCCATAACTGAGGTAACCCCATGAAACAAGGTATTCATCCTAAGTACGAGACTTTAAAAGTCAGCTGTTCTTGCGGTCACACGTTCGAAACGCGTTCAACCCGCTCAGAAGATCTTCACCTGGACGTCTGTTCAGAGTGCCACCCGTTCTACACTGGTAAGCAGCGTGTAATGGACACTGGTGGTCGTGTTGACAAATTTAAGAAGCGTTTTGGTGCTCTGGGCAAGAAATAAGCCTAAGAAAACTTATAGAAAACGCTGCTTAACAGCAGATTTTAAGAGAAAGGCGCTAAACAGCGCCTTTTTTTGTGCCTGCTTTGCTAAACGGCCTATTGTTAAAGAAAAGTTAACTGGTGTACTTTTAAACACATTGGAAATTTCATTCACCTCATTGTCCTCAAAGGCGGAGGTAAGATTTGTTTATTAGCACAAAAGCGATAGACTGATCGGCATTCTGATCACCAGACTCAGGTATCACCGCATGACAGACTTTCGCCAACAGGCACTGGATTACCACCAATACCCGACCCCGGGTAAAATTTCCGTTGAACTCACCACCCCTGCTGAAACCAGTAAAGACTTAGCACTGGCCTACAGTCCGGGCGTAGCGGAGCCGGTTCGGGAAATCGCGCAAGACCCGGATAACGCCTACAAATACACGGCTAAAGGCAACATGGTTGCTGTTATTACCAACGGAACGGCTATTCTCGGTCTGGGTAATTTGGGACCACTGGCCTCAAAACCGGTCATGGAAGGTAAAGCTCTTTTGTTTAAACGCTTTGCCGGGCTGGACTCCATTGATATTGAAGTCAGTCACCGAACCACACAGGACTTTATCAATACGGTTGCCAACATTGCTGACACCTTTGGCGGTATCAACTTAGAAGACATTAAAGCGCCTGAATGCTTTGAAATTGAGCAGGCCTTAATAGAGCGCTGCAACGTACCTGTATTCCATGATGATCAGCACGGTACTGCTATTGTTACCGCAGCCGGTATGCTTAACGCACTGGAAATTCAGGGCAAAAAACTGGCGGAGTCACGCATTGTTTGTCTCGGTGCCGGCGCAGCAGCAATTGCCTGTATGGAGCTACTGATTAAATGCGGCGCGCAGCGCGAACACATTTACATGCTCGATTCTAAAGGCGTTATTCACACCCGCCGTGACGACTTAAACGAATACAAACAACTGTTCGCTAACAATACCGATAAGCGCACGCTAAAAGATGTTATTGAGGGTGCTGATATCTTTGTTGGCGTTTCAGGTCCTGACCTGCTCAGTCCGGAAGAGCTGAAACTAATGGCACCGAATCCTGTCATTTTTGCCTGCTCAAACCCTGACCCCGAAATTAAACCGGAAGTTGCCATGGCAGCACGGGATGACTTAATTATGGGTACTGGCCGCTCGGACTACCCGAACCAGGTGAACAACGTGCTTTGCTTCCCGTTTATGTTCCGCGGAGCATTGGATGTACGGGCAACAGCCATTAACGATGAAATGAAAGTGGCAGCGGTAGAGGCAATTCGTCAGTTGGCAAAAGAGCCCGTGCCCGATTCCGTGCTAAAAGCAGCCGATGTGAAAGAATTAAACTTCGGCCGCAACTACATTATTCCTAAGCCTATTGACCCACGTTTGTGTCAACGTGTAGCTCGCGCCGTTGCTGAAGCAGCAGTGAAATCCGGCGCAGCAAAAATTGATTTACCAGAAAATTATATGCAGGATTAATCGTCCAACTCTTCGTCCGTCGGGATGGGCAAGCCCCTGGCTTCCAGCTCTTCCCGCACGGCTTTGGGTATTTTATTCGGATTCGATTTTTGCAAATCTTCATCTTCGGGCAGCGGTTGACCGGTAAAAGCGTGTAAAAACGCCTCACACAGCAGTTCACTGTTGGTAGCATGACGCAAATTATTGATTTGGCGACGGGTCCGCTCATCAGTCAGTACTTTTAATACCCGAGTAGGAATTGAGACCGTAACTTTCTTAACCTGCTGACTCTTACGACCGTGTTCAGCATACGGGTAAATATATTCGCCGTTCCATTTCATATTCATTGCCCTGATGTCAGACAAAACCCTGTAAGTTGTAATGAATTGTACCCGACTGAGCGACCCCGTCAAATTTTATCCGTCTAGATGGCTAAAAGTTGCTGACATTTGTCCGACAATATTTTAGCCTTAGTAGCAGTAACCCAATCCATGCGAGTAGTTAAGGAAGGCGGAATGACAACAACCCAGCTCACAGAAGAGCAAAAGCAGGCCGTTGCCGACAGTGTTCAGGTACACAAGTTTGGCGGAAGCAGTCTTGCCGATGCCTTTTGCTATCGACGTGTGGCCCGCATTGTAACGGAATACGCCGGTGCAAGCGATCTTGTCGTGGTTTCCGCCGCCGGTGATACGACCAATCGCATTCTGGCTATTATAAACGCCAAAGCACAGCCGGGCGATACCGCCAGCATTTTGCTCGATCAGCTGGAAAGTTTTCAGCAAGGGCTTATCACTGAATTATTAAGCGGCGATTTACAACAGCAATTGCTGCAACAATCACAACAAGATTTCACTCGCTGGCGTCGTTGGTTAGCCGGTGACGAAGAGATTGCTCATAACGCCGAGCTGCTGTCCTACGGTGAACTCTGGTCCGCACGCCTATTATCAGCCCTGCTTCAAAAGCAAGGTACCCGGGCCGACCACATTGATGCCCGTGACTTTTTACTGGCAGCGGATGCCCCGGAGCCCGTCATTCAGGTTGAACACTCCCGCGAAAAACTATTACTTCGGATTGCACCTCATTCCGGCACCCGCTTTATTGTTACCGGCTTTATTGCCCGTGGCTTAAACGGCGAGAGCTTAACCCTGGGCCGCAACGGCAGTGACTACTCTGCCACACTGGTTGGCAGTTTACTTGATGCTCGCCAGGTCACCATATGGAAGGACGTTGCCGGTGTTTACTCGGCGGACCCTCGTAAAGTAGAACGTGTTGTCAGTTTGCCGACACTGGACTGGACCGAAGCCGAGGAGCTGGCCAGACTTGGCAGCCCGGTTCTGCACCCTAGAACCTTTCAGCCGGTAGACCGTCAGCGCATGGTCATTTCGGTACGCTCCAGTTTAAAAGTGGAAAATCAGCAAACCCGCATTGGGCAATTCCAGAATACGCAGCCCCGCGGCAAAGTTTTTACCTCGTTGTCCGAAGTGGTTCTGTTTAAGGTTGAGCTGCAGGACAAGGCTTTAGTAAAACGTCTGGATGAACTGGAATTAGAGCCGCTGGTCAGTTGGACTGAGCCAGAGAATCATCAGCAGTATCTGGTCTTTCACCAAAACCACTTAGACTACCTGACCCGTTGGCTGGACAGTTTGGGCGCAGGTGATGCCATCACTCAAATTCGCGGTTACTCCATGGTCGCCATTGTCGGTAACCGTATTCAGGAAACCGATCAGTTTTCGACATTTAAGCTTCAACTTTCCGAACAAAAAGTACGCCGGTTTGCCTTAACTCAGAACGGCGACTCCGCCGTGGCTATTTTAGAGCAGAAGCTTGATAACCGTTTGTTGAACCGCTTGCACAGTCAATTATTTAACTACCGCCGTAGTTTAGGTGTGCTGGTTATTGGCCGCGGCAATATTGGTACAGCCTGGTTAGAGCTGTTCAGACAACAGCGCGACCGCATCAACCAGGTGATGGACGTACGTGTTATTGGCATAGCCAACTCCCGCCGTTTATGGCTGGATTACAACGGCGTGGAACTGACCCAGTGGGCAGATGACTTTGACCGCCTGGCGCGTCCTTATGTATTGACCGAACTGCTGCGCGAGCTACCCAATGCGCCATACGACGAGCTGGTCGTTATTGATTTAACCGATGCGAAACAAATCGCACAGCTGTATCCCAGTCTGTTCGCAAACGGCCTGCACATTATCAGCGCTAACAAACGCGCTGGCTCGGCTGACGAAGCGCTGTACCGCGAAATTCGTACCATTCAGCATGAATACGAACGCGAGTGGCTCTACAACACCACAGTTGGCGCCGGTCTGCCTTTGAATTACGCCATTAATGATTTACGCAATTCTGGCGACGAAATTCGCAGTATTTCCGGTATTTTCTCCGGAACCATGTCGTGGTTGTTTGAAAACTTTACCAAAGGTGTGGCTTTCAGTTCGCTGGTAAAAGAAGCCAAAGAACGTGGCTATAGCGAACCCGATCCACGCGAAGATCTGTCCTGCCAGGATCTCGTTCGTAAACTGCTGATTCTGGCACGTGAAATTGGTTTAAATCTGGACTGGCAGGACATTCAGGTACAAAGCCTGGTACCTGAAGACTTACGCGACTTACCGCTTAACGACTTTATGCAGCGCATCTCTGAGCTTGATGATCCCATGGCCGCCATGCTCGACGAAGCCGCCAAAGACAGAAAAGTACCGCGACTACTGGCCAGCTTCACCGTCAGTGATGAGCAGCGGGTGACCGCTCAGGTTGGTATTGAGTACATTCCGGAAGGGGATATGCTGGCAAACTTGATACCCGGCGAAAACATCTTCGTTATTTACACCGACTGGTATTCTGAAATGCCGCTCGTAATAAGTGGTCCCGGTGCGGGTAAACACGTTACCGCAGGCGGTGTTCAGTCCGATCTGAACCAGTTACTGGGTAAACTAGCAGTGGGAGCTTAACGCTCCCACTTATTTTGTCCTAATGCCTGCCTAGAATAAATCGTCGTCATCGTCTTCGAAAATATCATTATCAGAGTTGCCATTATTACGCCTGTACTCTGTCGGCTCAGTTCCCCGAATGAAGTATTCAAAGCGCGTGGTGTAATCACTCTTATGCGACAACTTACCACTTTCTAAGTCGATTCGAACATTCACCACGTTGGGTGGAATACCAAACTCACGTGACGGGAACAGGGGTAACGCCTTTTCCATAAATAGGATCCAGCCCGGCAACGCGGTTTTAGCACCAGCCTCACCGCCTGTTATTGCCTGCTGACTGGAATCCACTTCAGGATGCTTCGACGTACGTCCCAGCTTTCTGGAAACATCATCAAAGCCAACCCAGACCGTGGTTGATAGACTCGAGGTAAAGCCCGAGAACCAGGTGTCGCGCACATCGTTTGTGGTACCCGTTTTACCGGCAATGTTACGACCTACCGCTTCGGTAATGGGTTTCGAGCGTTGAATACGCCAGGAGGTGCCATTCCAGCCAGTGCCGTTAGGCCAGCTTCCACCACCCCAGACGGCAGAGTTCATTGCCTGCTCAACCAGAAATGCATTTTGTTCACTGATGACCTGCGGTGCCGGTTTATCGCAGTCGAAACAGGCGCGTAAAGGATCCGTTTCATCTAAAACGTTGCCGTCTGCATCCTCAATACGTTCAATGAAATAAGGCTCGACCAAAAAGCCGCCATTAGAGAAAGCAGCAAATGCTCTGGCTACCTGCATTGGCGTCATTGAAAGAGAACCCAGCGAGAGCGATTCATTTTCTGGGATTTCAGAGCGATCCAGCCCAAACTTCGCTAAATGATCAGCCACTTTTTTCACGCCCACTTCGCGGATTAAGCGCACTGAAACCACGTTTTTAGACTTAGCCAGCGCTTTACGCAGGCGAATAGGCCCTTCGTAAACTTCAGGCGAGTTCTTAGGACGCCAGGCAATGCCGGAACCCGGGTTCCACTGGTTAATCGGAGCATCGTTAACCAAAGTCGCCAGCGTCAATCCTTCTTCAAAGGCTGCTGAATATATTAACGGTTTAATATTAGAGCCTACCTGACGCTCCGCCTGTAATGCCCGGTTGTACTGGCTCAGCTGGAAACTGTAGCCACCAACCACAGCGGCTACAGCACCGTCATCGGGTCTTAACGAAACAACCGCAGAACTCGGCTCAGGAATTTGAGCCAGACGCCATTCGCTGCCATCGTTCACCCGGCGCAACCAAATAACGTGCCCAGGCTGCATAATCTCTTCGGCAGTCTCCGGAGGCGGCCCCTGACGTTCTTCGTTCAGGTATTCGCGGGCCCAATGCATGGCTTCCCAGGGCAAGGTAATTTTACCCTCGTCCTTGACCATCACTTCAGCAGACTGCTCGCCAACGGCTGTCACCACAGCCGGTGTAACCGCACCAATAACACGTAATTGTTCAAGGTACTGCCGGATAGCGGGTTCTTTCACCGGCTCTTCTTCTTTTTCTGCCGACCACAACAAGCTAACCGGACCGCGATAACCATGACGCTCGTCGTAACTGTGCAGGTTATCCCAAACGGCCTGGCGCGCAGCCAGCTGCACATCGCTTCTTATCGTTGTGTAAACCTTGTAGCCTTCATTGTAAGCTTTGTCGTTTCCGTAGCGGTCAACCATTTCCTGGCGCACCATCTCCGCCAGATAAGGCGCATTGACTGTTACTTCCGCTCCATGACGGCGAGCAGTAACCGGAGCATTAGCGGCTTCTTCAAACTCCGCCTGGCTGATCTTGTTTTCATCCAGCATGCGCAACAAAACCACACGGCGGCGCGCTTTTGAAGCAATCGGGTTTGATATTGGGTTTAGATTTGACGGTGCTTTAGGCAGACCCGCAATAGTGGCCATCTGTGCCAGAGTCAGGTCTTTTAGCGGCTTACCATAATAAACCTGGGCTGCAGCCCCAACGCCATGAGCGCGATGCCCGAAGGTAATTTTATTTAAGTAAAGTTCCAGAATTTCATCTTTGCTTAATAGCTGCTCAATGTGAACGGCAATAAAGGCTTCTTTTATCTTGCGCATCCACGCGCGCTCAAAGGTCAAAAAGAAGTTACGCGCCAGCTGCATGGTAATGGTACTGGCACCTTCTTGAATTTCACCAGTGGTCAACAACACGCTAAAAGCACGGACAACACCAATAGGGTCAACACCAAAATGCTGATAAAAACGGCTGTCTTCGGTTGCCAGGAAAGCATCGATAAGAGGTTGTGGTACGTCTTGCAGCTCCACAGGAATACGACGCTTTTCACCAAACTGTGAAATCAGTTCACCGTCTGCTGTGAACACCTGCATTGGTGTCTGCAAACGAACGTCGCGCAAAGTTGCCACGCTGGGTAATTCAGGCTTTACATAAAAGTAAAGGCTGCCAACCGCTACCCCGCCAAGAACAATACACACCAGCAAGGTGTAGATTAGCCGCTTAAACCACTTCAATTATCTGCTCCATAACTGCATTTTCACTATGCCAGCCTGCTTAAACCGCAAAAACCGACATAAATTAGCTCTTAATTCTTACTGACTATTATGGCGGATTTTTGTTCACAACACTACGCTTGCATCTGGCTTTTCTACAATAAGGATATTGTCTAATGTCATTACTTCGCCAGCAACCACTTGCTGTGCAAATGAATCGTGAAAGTTGTCTGGTTTTACAACTATCACGACAAGGTCGGCACTTTGTCGTCGACCACTTTTCGCAGCAAAACAAAGACAGCCTCAGCGATAAAGGATTAAAGAAAGACGGCATTGTTTCAGCGCTTGATTACACCGCCACTCACTACCAGAAAATAGCACTGGATAACCGCAATCAGGTTGAAGAGCAGTTACTGGAAAAGTTACCGCCACAGTTAAAGACCAGCACCGGTATTAGTTACGACTATTTTACCCGGGACAACGAAGCTGAAGCAGTCATTGGTCAGCGCTCAGCTCTGGAAGACTTACTGGCAATATTGGCACCACTACAAATGCCAGTACAGGTTGTCGAGCCCGCCTATCAGTCTGTTGTACGCGCAACCAACGCCGTACTTCCTTATCTTTGGCCAGACAACACAATATTTGAAAGCGCAATGCAATGGGCCATTATCGAACTCCGACACCCTCAGTCTATTGTTCTGTATTGCAAAGGCGGTATTTTTCAGCGCTTAGAATACGTCGATACTTTCAATTTACTGCCTCATCTTTTGTCAGCTCAATTGTCCTTTAAGTTCAGCTGGGTTATGACTTTTGGCGACAAGGCGGTTCAGTCGTCGCTTGATCGGCAACTATCCGGGCAACCGCAACTAACGCACTTAATGCTCTCAACAACACCCTTTTTCAAAGGCAACCCAGCACCCATTGTTGCAGCGTTAGATAATGAAATGGTGTTATTAGGTCTGGTCTTACGAGGGTTTAATCAATGGCATCGTTAAACCTTCTGCAATGGCGAGAGCAAAGCCTGTGGCACCGACATCGAGCTCTGCATAAAGCCGGTATTGGGCTTTTCATCACCGTTATCTTTCTCTCTTCACAGTGGGTTATTTCATACAGTGACTATCTGGCTCAGTTGCAGCAGAAAATCAGCGTACAAAATCAGAAGCTGACCGAGCGCAAAGTTCACCAGCAACGTTGGCAGGCCTACAAGCAGCAGCAAGAGGCTCAGCGTATTTTCACCCAACGTAAACACGCACATAAGCGGAAACTTAACGCATTTTCTGCATTGCTCGACAACACACCAAAAGGCTTTCACCACCGTCAGCTTTCTTTTAGCCATGAACAATTCCGGCTGGCGGCAAGCTACCGTCAGATCCAGGAAGTTGATGAGCACTATTTGTGGCTAAACGAACAACTCACCCGTGCTGAATTAAAGCAGCAGTTGTTGCCGCAAAAACGTGTTTCATTCCATTACTTAAGTAGCCAGCATGAGGCCAGTCGTGGCTAAATCATTACAAAAAGCGCTTTCAGCCTGGGCCATCTCCCTGCTTATTTTTACCCTGCTAGCTGTGCTCATTAGCTACTACTTAACTGGGTATCAGGCAGAGCAGCTTAGCAACACCTTGCGGAGTCAGTATCAGCAGCTACAGGCTTCACTTCCTCCAATTCCGGCAGAGGACAGTATCGACGTACCCGAACCCTCCTTCGTGGATGTTTCGTCTTTACTGACCCAGGCGGCAAAGCAACAAAAGGTAGACTTACATTACCAACAGGATTCAGAACGTTCTGAGCAATGGTTGGTTGGGGTTAATGGCAGCTACCAGCGCGCTGTTCGTTTTGTTGCCTCTGTAATGCAGGCACAACAAGATGCAACTCAGGCTTTTCCTTTTACTCAAACATTAAAGTGGCAGGACACAGACTTAAACAGCGGTAAGCTCAGTTGGCAGTTTCTATGGTTAAACGTTAATGATGAAGCCTCGGCAAGCATTGACGCCGACACGCTGTTTACAACCAACTTCCCTTCGGTCACTGCCGAGTCAATTCAGTGTCTAGAGCAGCCTGCAATACAAAGTGATATTCAAATCAGTGACTGGTCTCTAGTGGAATTACTGGCCACACAAACCTCACCACAGAGAAAAGCGCTGCTACAACTGCCGGACCGCGTAATCACACTTGCAGAAAACAGCTGGATAGAAACCCCACTCATGCAATTGCGTGAAATTAGACACGAGTACGCAGTGTTCCAGCGCTGGCAACAATACGCTGGCTGTTGGTCGTCAGAGGCCGTCAAACTTCGTTTAATTAAGGACAAGAAACCGCAATGAAGCCAATTAAATTCTCTTTTTGTGTGCTCAGTCTTCTGCTGGTGCTCTGCTCTAAATCTGGTTACGCAATGGAAACTTTCTGGAAGGGCTTGCTGAGCGAAGAACAAAGACAACAACCTGTCTCGCTCAACACCAATAAAATGCCGCTACGCCAGCTCATACAATTACTGGCCGATCAGCATCAGTTAAATATATTGGTTACCGACCAGGTCAGTGGGGAATCCAGTTTAAAGCTCAACAAGGTTGCCTGGCAGGATGCTTTCGACACGCTGCTTGCCAGTCATGGCTTAACGGTCCACACACAAGGTTCCATGCTCCGCATTGATGTCGCAGATGATGCTGTCGTAGACAATAGCCAGCACCGCTCTATCTTGCTCAGTGTAAACTTTGCAAAGGCCAGTGACCTGGCGTCGTTACTAAAAAGTGAGCAACAAAGCTTTTTGTCCCCCAACGGCGCGGTCAGTGTCGATGAGCGCACCAATACCCTTATTGTACGAGACACGCCGGAGCAGTTGGCCACCATCCGCCAGTTGGTCAATGACCTGGATGTTCCGGTTAAGCAGGTGCTGATTGAAGCCCGAATGGTCACGGTAAAAGCGAACGTCAGTAAAGAGCTTGGTATTCGCTGGGGCGCGTCGGAGTATGGACTGGCAATACCTGAAGACGCCGGGAGCTTTGTTAAAGGTATGCAAGTGGACTTACCGGCAACAAACCCCGCTGGCACCTTTTCCGCTAACCTGGCCAGACTGAGCGATGACATTCTGCTGGATCTTGAATTAACGGCGCTGGAGCAGGAAAACAAAGCCGAAATTATTACCAGCCCCAAAATTTTCACGTCGAACCAGCAACCTGCCTATATAGAACAAGGTACTGAGATACCTTACGTAGAAACGGCTGCACACGGTGCTACTGCGGTGCAATTTAAAAAAGCGGTTATGGGCTTAAGTGTGACTCCGCAAATTACGCCAAATGATCATGTGTTAATGGAGCTCACCATTACCCAGAACACCCGCGGCGACACCGTTGCAACACCTACCGGACCAGCCGTTGCCATCGACACACAGGAAATGTCGACGCGGGTCCTGGCGAAAAATGGCGAAACTATCGTCTTAGGGGGGATCTTTCAGGAACATAGCTTGAATGATGACAGTCGCGTCCCCATCTTAGGTTCGCTGCCGTTACTCGGGAATTTGTTCTCTCACCAGCAGCAGCGCAATGAAAAGCGGGAGTTAATGATTTTCGTCACACCAACGATATTGCCCCAAACTTAGTCCAAAAGCCGATTACTATTGCTAAAGTGGGCTCAAGTTGCGATAATCGCGCTTCTTTTCGTTGGGTTGGGGGACGTCTCCAGACACTCCGGATTCGTGAGTTACAGCTAATTTTAACCAATGATGTAAGCAGGAATATGGCTGAGAAACGTAATATTTTTCTTGTTGGGCCCATGGGGGCTGGCAAAAGTACGATTGGCCGTCAAATCGCCAGACAATTACATTTAGAGTTCTTCGACTCAGATTCTGAAATCGAGCGCCGCACAGGGGCTGATATCAGTTGGGTTTTTGAACTTGAAGGTGAAGAAGGCTTTCGTGCACGCGAAGAAAAAGTGATCGAAGAGCTTACCGAAAACATGGGTATTGTCTTAGCGACAGGTGGCGGCTCGGTCATGAGCAAAGAAAGCCGTAACCGTCTGTCGGCTCGGGGTGTTGTTGTGTATTTAAAAACACCTATCGAGAAGCAACTGGCCCGCACCCAGCGCGACAAACGCCGACCGCTTATTGCAGAGGCTGACGACCCGCGCAAAGTGCTGGAACAACTGGCGCAAGAGCGCGACCCTTTATACGAAGAAATTGCGGACATCACAGTACAAACCGATGATCAAAGCGCAAAATTCGTCGTTAATGACATTATCGATCAACTCGAGTCGATTAACGGCCTCGGGTAATTAAAGGGAGCTGCGTTCATGGCTGAGGTTAACGTCTCTTTAGGTGAACGCAGCTACACTATCTACATTGGTAACGCCCTGTTATCAAACTACGTAGAAAACCTCCCACATAAACTCAATCAGCAGCTACTGGTCATCACTAACCCGACCATCAGTCAGCACTATTTAAAACCGCTATTAAGTACGCTTGCCGGTCATCAGGTCGAGGTATTTGAAATGCGCGACGGTGAGCAGTTTAAAAGTCTGGAAAGCTACACCGAAGCCATGGATATTCTGATTAACGCTGGCTTTAACCGCGACTGCGGCATTATTGCCTTAGGCGGTGGTGTGGTTGGTGATTTAGCTGGCTTTGTGGCGTCAACATTTCAACGGGGGGTCGATTTTTACCAAATTCCGACCACCTTATTGTCGCAGGTTGATTCTTCCGTTGGCGGAAAAACAGCGGTGAATCACCCACAGGGTAAAAATCTTATTGGTGCTTTTTATCAGCCTAAATCGGTGGTTATCGACATAGACTGCCTGCAGACACTGACTGAGCGGGACTACCGCAGCGGCTTAGCCGAAGTGGTTAAGTACGGTGTTATCTACGACGCTGACTTTTTTCAGTGGCTGGAACAACATACCGCAAAATTAAACCAGAAAGACCCGGCAGCACTGACCTACGCCATTCAACGCAGCTGCGAAATTAAAGCCGAAGTTGTTGCCCAGGACGAGCGCGAGAAAGGCCTACGGGCATTACTGAATTTAGGCCACACCTTCGGACATGCCATTGAAGCTGCCACTGAATACGGTGAATGGACACACGGCGAAGCCGTAGCTGCTGGCATTATAATTGCATCTAAGCTGTCAGAAGTGACACAGCGGCTCGATTCGTCAGATTTTCGACGCATCAAAGATTTACTGCTGGCACTTGGCTTGCCGACAAAGGGCCCGCAAATGCCCTGGCAGGATTGGTTAGACTACATGCAGCGCGACAAAAAAGTAAAAGACGGTCAGCTGCACTTTGTTCTTCCAGTCGCTATTGGTAAAGCTGAAGTTGTCAGTACCATAGAACATCATATCGTTGCTGCTGTGATCACTGAATGTTGCTAACGCCAACGCGTTATCTCTATTCGGCTGACAGACAGGAACAGACAGATGCAAGCACTTGCAACCACACAACACATTGTTGCCGCGCCGGTAAAAACTAAACCGAGCCAGCAACAGGTTATTGACCAGCTTCACCAACATTGCCAGCAAAGCGTTTCGCTTATTATGCTGCACGGCAAAGAGGGCAGCGGTAAAACCACCATTGCTGAAGTGTTTCTTGAGCAGGCATCAGAATACGCAGAAGTGGCTTTTATCAGCGCCAATGAACGCTCCACCAACGACCGTGTCCGCGCACAAATACTGAATCAACTGTTTGGTACCATCAGCATTAACGACGAGTCATTGAGTCGTCAAATGCAACGCCAGCGTCCGCTTAACCACGCCATTATTGTTATTGATAACGGTGAATTACTGTCAGAGAGCTTTTTAGCCGAGTGCATTTCCACGGTTGCCCAGCTTAGCGCCATTGGCCAGCGCACCAGCATTATCATTACCGGCGACAGCCGTTGGGCTCAGCAACAGCGTCCGGCGCCACATTTACGCGTACAGGGGCCCACCATGATTGAGGTTCAGCCACTTAATCATGACGAGCAGATCCGCTTTGTGCAGGCCTTATTGCCGGAGAAGCAGCGCAGCTTCTGGAACCTGGAGCGCATTCAGCAGTTTTTAAACTCCATTCATGGGTTTCCCGGTGAAATTCAGCAGCGCCTGCAGTTAACCTTAACCACTCAAGCCGCTCGTTACCGCGATACCAATGAAACTAGCACTGACAATGCCAACGCCAGTGAACAGAGCAAACCGAACCATAAAGCAGAACAAAACAGCCGCCGCAAAATGCGTCTGTGGCCTATTCTTTTAATTGCAGCAATTATTAGTCTGGCCTTTGCCGGTTTTCTGAATAAAGAGCAGCTAACCGCCTACTGGCAACAAGTGACCCCAGAATCAGCCGCATCGGCAGAAACCACGACCGAAGAAGGCGTCGCAAATAATGCTACGCCAGCCGCAGATGAAACCGCGGTAGAAGCTACCGAACAGACCGCCAGTTTGCCAAGTTTTGAGCCGTTAAATGAGCGCTCTTTAGAACTGGTTCCTGCGGAACTGGCCGCGTCTTACCGCAATGCGTTAGGTACATTGAACACCGTAGCCGCCTCTGAAATTACAGAAGGTGAAATTTCACTGGGCTTCATTAAACAACAACCGAAGCAACAACAGCCGCAGGAAGCCGAGCCTGTCGGTTCATCTAATGAACCATCCGCAGCTGAAGCCGGTATTCAAACCGTTGTAGCAGAGCCAGAAGCTAAAGCGGAACAACCTGAGCCACAACCACAGCAGCCTCAATCTCGATCACGCCCGTTCCAAACTCAGTGGGCACTGGAGCAGAACTCAGGCAATTACACGCTGCAAATCAGCATTATTAGTGACCCGCAGCTACTGCGTAATTTCCGTAATGACTACGGTATTGCCGCTAATACCCAGGTATATCAACGAGCGGACCAACGTTATGTGGTTATTTTTGGCAGCTACCCCAGCATTGACGAAGCACGTGCAGCCGCCACCCAGTTGCCGACCGACGTGCAGCAAATGGAACCCTGGGCTAAGTCGTTTGCCAGTGTGAAAAGCGACATTACTAACCAGTAGCGTAACGAATCACGCAGTCAGCAATTTTCATCCCCCGGCCTTTGGGTTACAATCCCTTGAGGATCCACCAACGGCCGGCGCATGAAGAAGAATCGGGCATTTTTAAAATGGGCAGGCGGTAAGTACTCACTTATCGAGCCGATAACAGCACGCTTGCCGCAAGGTAAAAAGCTCATCGAACCTTTTGTGGGTGCCGGTTCAGTTTTTCTGAATACCGATTACGACAGCTACCTGCTTAACGATATTAATCAGGACCTCATTACCCTGTATCAGTTTGTGAAGCGCCGTCCTAAAACCTTTATTCAGGACGCCCGCAAGCTTTTCGTAGACCGCAATAACCAAGCCGATGCCTACTACGCTCTGCGCGCCGCCTTTAATGCCAGCAGCGACCCTTACTTTCGCTCTTTGCTTTTTTTGTATATGAACCGCCACGGCTACAATGGCCTGTGCCGCTACAACAGCAAAGGCATTTTTAACGTGCCCTTTGGCGACTACCGCAAACCCTATTTTCCAGAAAAAGAGCTCGAGCACTTTGCCGAGAAAGCGCGCAAAGCCAAGTTTATTTGCCGTCCGTTTGAGCAAGTATTTCGCCGAGCGCGGCAAGGCGATGTGATTTATTGCGACCCACCCTACGCGCCGCTAGACCAGACTTCAAACTTCACCAGCTACGCCACCGGTGGTTTCGGCCTGACTGACCAGGACGAGTTAGCCCGCCGGGCAGTGCAGGTTGCGAAAAAGCGTCACATTCCGGTACTGATAAGCAACCACGACACCGACCTCACCCGGGCTTTATACAAGCACGCCGACATCAGCAGTTTGTCGGTTTCGCGCAGCATCAGTCAAAAAGGCGATGGCCGCAAACCCGTAGCCGAGCTGCTCGCTTTATATGATAGCGAAGTCAATAAAAGCAACGTGGTTTCTCTTAGCAACTCATTGAAGAAAGTAGGCACATGAACTGGCATTTAAAAGCATTTAACGATCTTTCACTGCACGATCTCTACGACTTACTGAAACTTAGGCAAGAAGTTTTCGTGGTGGAGCAAACTTGTCCGTACCTGGACGCCGATGGCGCCGATGAGCAGGCTTTACATTTGTACGCCCGCAACGAGGCCAACGAGATGGTCGCCTACGCTCGCTTGTATCTGGCAGCGGCCGACACTGGCTATTCACGTATTGGACGGGTAATCACGCACGAGAAAGTGCGCCGCCAGAAACTGGGCAGAGAAGTCATGCAGCGCAGTATCGACTACCTTGAAGAATATGCCCCCAAAGCCCCAATTCGGGTCGGCGCACAGGTTTATCTGCTGAAGTTTTACCAAAGCTTTGGCTTTGAAGCCATTAGCGAAGAGTATCTGGAAGACGACATTCCACACATTGATATGCAACGCAAGGCCGCACAGTGAAAACCACCGTCCGGGTGCCCGTTCTTGCCGGCAGCGATGCTGAAATCGCTGAGGCAAAGGCTATCGCCAGGCGTTGGGGCCTCCCGTCGGAAGCCACGGACAGTGACGTTTTTCAACTTTGGTTGAACGACGGTGTATTGGCTCTGCACTGGCTGCAAAGCCCACAAAAAATGTCGCCTTTAGTGGTCGACTTTCATCAGGGCAAGGCGGCCTACCGAGCTCAGAATACACAGTTAAAGAATGAGGCCATTGCTAAAGCCGTTGGTGTGGGCGGGCAATTTAAACCATCGGTTGTCGATGGTACCGCTGGCCTGGGGCGGGACGCCTTTGTACTGGCCGGACTGGGCTGTGACGTTCAGTTAATTGAACGCCACCCGGTTGTCGCCGCACTGCTCGATAATGGCCTGCACAGAGCCCAGCCGGAAACCGACTTCATTGGCGAAACTTGCCAACGCATGCATTTAATCGGAACCGACAATTTATATACGGGTAAAAGCTTCGCCCACGAGCCCGACGTGGTTTATTTAGACCCCATGTACCCAAAAACTGGCAAACAAAAAGCGCAAGTGAAAAAAGATATGCAAATTTTCCAACAGTTGGTTGGTAGTGACGAAGACGCCGATACCCTGCTGGAACCCGCCCTCGCTCTGGCCAAATTTAGGGTCGTAGTAAAGCGCCCCAACAGCGCACCTTTTCTGGCCGGGCGTGAACCAAACAGCCAAATTAAGAGTAAAAAACATCGCTTTGATGTTTACATAAAACGAGGTTTTCATGAGTCAGCAAATTAAAGAAGGCGATAAAATTCCATCAGGTTCACTGACCAGCAAGGGTGAGCTTGGCATTCAGAACTACGACCCGGCAGAGATTTTTGCCAAAGGCACACACGTACTGTTTTCAGTGCCCGGCGCATTTACTCCGACCTGTTCGGAGAAACACCTGCCCGGCTACGTAGAACACGCCGATGCATTAAAAGAAGCAGGTGTTCTGAGCATTAATTGTGTGGCCGTAAACGACGCCTTTGTTATGAAGGCCTGGGGCGACGCATTAGGGATCGGAGAAAAGGTTCGGTTATTGTCCGACGGCAACGGCGCATACAACCAAACAATGGGCCTTAGCATGGATACCGGTAACTTCGGTGGCATCCGTTCTAAGCGCTACGCCATGATCATCACTGACGGCCAGGTAAAAGGTGTGTTTGTAGAAGACGATAAGTCCTTTGAGGTGAGCAAAGCCGAGTACGTACTGGAGCAGTTGCAAAAATAATGTCGAACTGGGACGTGATTATTATTGGTGCCGGCGCGGCGGGGCTGCACTGTGCCGCCCATGCTGCACAGCGCGGTAAGTCGGTGCTGGTATTGGATCACGCCAAGCAGGCGGGCAAGAAAATTCTGATTTCCGGCGGCGGCCGCTGCAATTTCACCAATATGTACGCCGGCCCGGAAAACTTCTTGTCTTCCAACCCGCATTTTTGCAAGTCGGCACTTAGCCGCTATACCCAATGGGATTTCATTGGTCTGGTGGCTGAATACGGCATTGCCTACCACGAAAAAACCTTAGGCCAGTTGTTCTGCGACGACTCCGCCAAAGACATTGTGCGCATGCTGATGAGCGAATGCGAGCGTCACGGTGCCAAAGTTCAGTTACGCACCGAGATTGTATCGGTAGACTACGACGACAACTACCGCATTGAAACCAGCCGTGGCGACTACTGGTGCGAGAAGCTGGTCGTTGCCTGCGGCGGGTTATCTATGCCCAAGCTAGGTGCCACCCCGTTGGGGTATCAAATTGCCGAGCAGTTCGGACACTCCATTATGCCGGTACGTGCCGGTTTAGTCCCTTTTACTCTGCAAGACGACGAAAAGGCCCGCTTTGCCGAGCTTTCCGGTGTGGCTGTGCCCGTCAGTGCAGAAGCCCATGGCGGATACTTCCGTGAAGCCATGCTGTTTACCCACCGCGGCGTCAGCGGGCCGGCTATTTTGCAGGTTTCCTCTTACTGGCAGCCCGGCGAAGCCGTTACCATTAACCTGTTGCCCGACTTAGACGCCTTTGAGTGGCTAAAAAGCCAACAACAGCAACAACCCAAAACCCAGCTCAATACCGTATTGCAGCAACACTTCCCCAAACGGGTAGTGACCGCATTAGCAGAGCACCACCAATGGCCGCTGAACAACAAACTGGCCGACACCTCTAACGCGCAATTTCAGGCCATAGCCGACAACCTTAACCGCTGGCAGCTAAAACCCAACGGCACCGAAGGCTACCGCACCGCCGAAGTCACCTTGGGTGGCGTAAACGTCGACGAAGTCAGCTCTAAAACCATGGAAAGCCAGAAACAACCCGGCCTGTACTTTATTGGCGAAGTGCTGGACGTAACCGGCTGGTTGGGCGGCTTTAATTTTCAGTGGGCCTGGAGTAGTGGTTTTGCTTGTGGGTCGGAGCTTTAGCTCTAGTACCCACTCCAACCTTCAGGGCATTTCCAGCTCTCCAACCATGGCAATACTTCCTCTGCAGGCATCGGCCTCGCAATACCGTAGCCTTGCCCCAGAATACACCCTAGTTCTAATAGCTTTTTACCTTGCTCCTCAGTTTCAACACCCTCAGCAATAATGTTAAAACTAAAGGCCTCAGCGAGACCAATAATGCCCTTTACTATGGCAAGGTCGCTCTCATCGGTAAGCATATCGCGCACAAAGCTTTGGTCTATTTTTAATGTCTGTGCGGGTAATCGCTTCAAATAATCGAGCGCTGCGAAACCGGTTCCAAAGTCATCCAGAGCCACAGTGATACCCAATTTTTTGCATTTCTCCAGTATGGAAGCAGCGAGATTAATTTTCCCAATAGCCGCACTTTCCAGAACTTCTATTTCCAGAAATTTTGGTGACATATGCGGATAGTGACGCAAGTGAGTCTTCACTGAGTCCAAAAATTCATCGTCAAGCAATTGTAGCGCATTGATATTGACGCTGACAGGCAACTCGACACCTCGTGAGCACCAATCACTGACTTGCTTCAGAGCGGCATTCAGTACCCAGTTGCCCACAGTAATTGAGAACGGGTGTTTTTCAATAGCCGGCAGAAAGTCGCCCGGCGGCACCAAGCCTCGTTCAGGATCGCGCCAGCGCAGTAGCGCTTCCACGCCAATTACTTCGCAAGTTCTCATGTTCACTTTCGGTTGATAAAACAGCTCCAATTCATTGTTGCTAATAGCCACTTCCATACGCTTAATTAGCTGAGTCAGCTGTGTTTGTGCTTGTTCTCGCTGGGTATCAAACCAAGTAATTCGGTCTCTGCCGTTTCGTTTGGACTGATGTAACGACTGACTGGAATGGCGTATCAAAGTATCCGCGTCATTATTATCCTGTGGGTAGGCTGTTACCCCCATGCTCAACGTAATGTCCATAGTGTAAGAACCCACAGTCACAGCTTCGGACAGCTCCGATTTTATGCGCTCCAGTACCTCATTAACATGCAGCTCAGTTTCGGCAACCTCAACAATCAACAGAAACTCGTCTCCACTCAGTCGCGCAACAGTATCACCTTCCCGTAAGGCGGCGTTCAAACGTTTGGCCAACTTTTCGATGACCTTATCGCCAACGGCATGACCAAATTGAGCATTAATGTTCTTAAAATTATCGACATCAATAGAAGCGACTACCACTATTTCATCTTTTCGATTTGCAATACTTAGCGCATGCTCCAAACGGTCACGCGCGAGCAGAATATTTGGAAGCCCAGTTAGTGCGTCATGGTAAGTCCGATATTCCAGCTCTCGTTTATGCGCGAATGTCCGCTCGGTTACATCGGAGCTTATGCCAACAAAGTTTTGCACCTCACCCCGTTTATTCTTAATTACACTCATCGACGCCAACTCGGCGTAAAACTCCCCATTTTTCCGGCGGTTCCAAAGCTCTCCCTGCCAAAAGCCTTTTTTTATCAGCTCCTGAAACATAGCACGATAAAATGATCGGCCTTGACGCCCAGACTTCAGAAACCTCGGGTTCTTACCCAATACTTCCCGCTTTTTATACCCCGTAATACGAGTGAACGCCGGGTTCACATCTAAAATTCGCCCTTCGGCGTCAGTGATGGTTATGCGATCCTGTGTATGCTGAAAGACTAAATCTGCTAATGTAATTTGCTGACGGACATAGCGCAGAATTAACCAGCTTAGAAATAACCCCGTTAATAGCACCAGCGGTGAAATAATGACGTAGCGCCACATTTCATTCGAGGAAGAAACGTACGAATCAGACGCAGTATTTTGAATGGCGGCTATCAAGCGGTCTTCAACACTCTGAACGCTCTCGATTAATTTAGTTTGCTGATTTATCCAGGTTTCGGCATCAATATCCTGAAGAATGTCGCTCGGTGTCGAAGCCACTAACAGCTTTTGCCGAAATTCCGTCGTCAACTCTGATAATTCACTAGCGCGTTCTAGCGCAGTCTGACTCTCAAAGCCAATAAGCAAGCTCTGTTGTCGGCCTGTGTTATAAGCCAATTGGCGAATATTGTCCTGGCTGATATTCCTTGTTACTAAAGCTTTACCAACAATGGCTCGCTCTTGCCCAAGTAACTCTCTTAGACGATTAAGAATAAAATAAGCATTTACTTCACGGGAGAGGCTAACAATCGGTAAGTCACTTGCCAGTTCGCTCAACTGGCTATTCGTTTGCTGAATAACACTAGTATAAAACTGGGTAGCCTCCTCTGCAGTAGCTACTTCCTTATCAATACGCTCACGTATGACTGGCAATTGCGCGAGCGCGTCAACCGTTATTTTCAGGCTTTGGTAAAGCGGTTTAGTCGTCGAGTTAATATCCACAGAGTTCAGCTGCTCTTTCAAGTGCGCCAGCTGTTGGTTTGTTTTCTCTCGGCTCTTCGCTAAGCGCGAACGAAACCGTTCTGCACCAGAATCTGTAATCAATACACTCAAGCCACGCTCGCGCTGTAAAGTCCCAACAAGCTGACCCGCCGCAGTGACTAAAGTGATGTTATCGTTGAGTGCGTCAAGACTTTTTACCGACTGCCGCAACTCCAGGATATTAGAGCCTGACATCCAAATAATCGCGATAACCGGCAGAAACAAAGCAAACGCAAACCGATAAGAAAGCGGTAGCTTATCAAAGAGATCCAAAGCTCTATATGAAATACACTTCTCTCCCAAAAGTTAAATTTATTTCAATCACCCACTTTTTGTAAGTGTATAACAAAACTCACGTGAATGAGTGATCTAAAACGATTCTTTCAGCTATAGTACAAGGAGTCTTAGTTAAGGAGTATTGCGCTTATGAGAAAATGGATCTGGATAGTTGCGACAGGAGTTTCCGCTATAGCGGTTAATGTCCAGGCGCAAGAGCTCTCAAATATGCAGCAATGCCTCCTGGATGAAATGAACAGCACAGACACCGAAACCACCATTGCGGATGTTCGGGCTCAGTGCGAGGAAAAGCTTCGCTCCGCTGAGGATGAAGACATTGTTGAAGTTGATAGTATTGAACAACCCGGCGCGTTAACCAACCGGATGAAAAGCGAGCAGGTGACTGAATTTGACCCTTACGTTTTAACACCGCACCGTCGCAACTACTTACTGCCAATTATGACCAGCAACAACATTAATCGAAAGCAGTACGCCGATGTGGATGACTACGAGGAAAACCTTGAAGACTACGAAGCCAAATTTCAGATCAGCTTTAAAATACCGTTTAATAAAGAAAGTCTGCTTTTTGAAGAAGATAAGCTTTTCTTTGGCTTAACGGTGCAGTCCTGGTGGCAAGTTTACTCCGATGATATTTCCAAGCCGTTCCGCGAAACCAATTACATGCCCGAAATATTTTATGCGGTACCAACGGGTTGGCATCCTTTTGGTACCAATACCGGATTAAGCTTTGGTGCGGAACACCTGTCAAATGGCCGCAGTCAGCCTCTTTCACGCAGCTGGAATCGCGTTTACGCCCAGTTTTTTGTTGAAAAAGGCCGTTTTGTTTTCTCGCTGAAACCCTGGATACGCTTACAGGAAGACAGAAAAACCGATCCTCTGCAGGCCAGCGGTGATGACAACCCGAACATTACCGATTACGTTGGCGACTATGAATTCTCCACCGCCTACAGCGATGGTGATTTCGAGTACATCTTCCGCATTCGTCATGCCATTGATACCGGCAGGGGGTCAGCCGAACTCAACTGGACGTTCCCAATTGGCGGTAAATTTATAGGCTATACCTCAATATTTACGGGTTACGGAGAGAGTCTTATCGATTATAACCACAAACAGACTCGCTTCGGTATCGGCATAGCCTTAAATAACGTTCTGTAACGCTTAAAACGGAAAAACCGGCTGGAGCAAGAGGGTGCTCCAGCCATAACGCCGAGGTACTAAGCCATTCCTTTCATTGACTGTAGCGAACGCTCGACTTCGCTATCGCCTGCCATTAAGTCAAACGCTTTGTGTTCAGTTCCATTTTCGTCAAGGCAGCGGCGTAATACACTGGCAACATCTTCACGTGGCACAGAACCGGGTGCCAGTGAGTCACCAACAACCACTTTACCGGTCGCTTCTTCGTCCGTTAATGCCCCCGGACGAACAATGGTCCAGTTAAGGTTTGTACGCATCAATTCGCGGTCTGCATAATGTTTCGCGGCGTAATACGGAAGTAACGAATCGGCCCAGTTCTCCCGGTTATTTGACTGCCAGGCACTGACCATGACATAGCGTTTAACTCCGGCCGCTTCAGCGGCTTCCATGGTTTTTACTGCACCGTCTAAATCAACCAACAGGGTTTTGTCGTCACCAGAATTTCCGCCGGACCCCGCGGTAAAGACCACAGCATCAACACCATTAAACAATTCCTGCCACTGCGATACGGGCCCTTCTAAATCACCTAACTTAGCAGTAACACCTTGCTCCTGTAATGCTTTTTGCTGCGCTTCTTTACGCACCACGGCAATCACTTCGTGTGTTTTCGACTGCTGCATTTGCTCAACCAAATGTTGACCAATTTTTCCATTCGCTCCAATAACAGCTACTTTCATCGTCCACCTCCATGAGTTTTTCTCTGTCTGATTCTACGTAACTCTTACTGAATTTAGATCGCCACTTTACTGATATTTACAAGTAGCATAAGGCCTGTAGGCATTACGACAGAGCACTGTCATATGACAGGCTCAAAACTGACGTCACGCTGTTTTTCTAACACTGGTAGCTTTATTCAGCACACGAAGAGTGTATTCTTTAAAACAAATAAAAAGGTGAATCGCAATGAAACAATCTCTGACTGAAAAGCTGTATTTAGCGTATCGTTTTGAATTTGAGCATAATGGCCATACTATTACCGCAAATGCTTCCAGCCTTACGGGTAAAGAAGAGATTCTCGTCGACGGTGTGTCGGTATCGAAAAAACGTAACCTGGGCTTATCCAGTCGCCACCAGTTTCAGGTTGATGGCACTCAGTACGAACTGCGCTTTAACGTGACCGGTTTTCTATTCTGTCGGGTGGAGTGTACTCTGATGACCGAAGGCAACGTCATAGAAACCAAAGCCCGTTCCGCTTTCGATAATAAAAAAGTTTTTGTCCGCAACCTCATTCTCTTTTTTCTGGCCGGCATGGCCTTCGGTTATTTAGCTGCCACCATAGCGTTAAAGATAATGGGGTAAGCTATGCAAATTGATGCAGCTAAAGCCATAGAACTAAGGAATAAACGAGGTTGGACACAGCAGCACCTGGCGGATGCCTGCGCTGTCAGCTTACGGACCATACAACGCGTTGAAAAAGACGGCATAGCCTCACAGGAGACCGTTGCAGCCTTATGCAGTGTGTACGAAATTGATCGGCAGGTTATCGAAGCATGCTCTTTCGTAAGACCCAAAGGCAGTAACGTAGTCAATCAACAACGCTCTCCGAGCTGGTTAGATGCGTTGCCAATGTTAATAACACTGCTGCTGGGTATGGCTATTGGTATTGGTTTAACACTCTGGTTAACCAACCGCTAATGAAAAACAGGCACAAAAAAAGGCAACCCTAGGGTTGCCCTTTTAGACTTCGAGGCGCGTTATTACAGCGCTACGATGTTCTCAGCCTGAGGACCTTTAGGGCCTTGAGTTACTGCGAACTCAACGCGCTGGCCTTCAG
>JBNJGQ010000002.1:0-70235 GCA_051747845.1 Pseudomonadota bacterium | reverse complement strand
TTTGTTCATTTCTTTGACCAGTTCCTTACCAAAGGGGCTTAAACCATCCCACTGGCGGCGAATGTCATAAGAGGAATCAGAAATGTGATTAGATAATGAGTGAGCCAGAGTAATGTAACGAATACCGCGCTCATAAAACATGTGTAAGTTATCAAGATCGCCTTCAATGGGGGTACCGTTTTCCATACCCAGAGCAATAGACATCAGCCCTTGTTCTTTATTACTACGGATGTCATCCGTACTATAAGCCATGGCAAACTTGTCAGGAGCTCGTGCAACTAAAGCTTCCATGCCGTCTATAAGTTCGTGGGCCAGTTGAACACTGCCACCGCTTTGCTCATAAGAAGCAGGAATATAAATTGACATGAAAGGCGCATCCAGGCCGCCCTCAACAGCACGAGGGTAATCAAAGTCGCCTTCGGCTGTCGCTTCTGTTACATCTTCCCATTTATCGTGAATTCGGTAAGGTACATCAATATGTGTATCAACCAGAAGATACTCTTTTGCCAGCCTTTCAGCTTTATCACTAGCTGTATACTTTGCTTGTTCAGCATTACCTTCTGTGGACTGTGCGGCTGTTGCGCAGCCAGTTATTACGGCCAGCACTGACGCGGCTATCAGAGACTTAAACATACGTATTCCTCTTTTATTGTTATAACGAGATATACGCAGAGTACCAAAAGTCTAGCTGTGCCGCATTAGTGATGCGCTGAAACTTATGACAGCGCCGACGACTAACGTTCCTAATACCGGCGCGGTCAACCAAATGAGCCACCACTGATCTAATAGAATCATGGGAGCTCCTTACTGAGTCTTCTGACTTTTTTCTTCGGACGCTTTACTTTGAGTTTCAGCCAACTGCAAGCTGGAAAACAACTCAATGCCCCATTCCTGAATAGAATCAGAAACTGACTGCTTGATACTTTCCATACCTTGCTCTGATATTTCAGCAACCTGAGCTTGTATCTCAGCAGCGATAGAATCTCTATTATCATCGGTAGCTGAAGCCGATGCGCTGAACAACATAACACCACTGACAACACTTACGATTAACGCTTTCATAATTTTTCTCCTTTGAATAAATGACAGTGCGTTAGTTAAGTCGCACTAACTAATTCAAAGGTTGTGCCAGCTTTTTATTTTTATTTAAGGTGTTGTTTTATTTAGACTTATTAATTTATCAGTAAAAACACCGCCTTCAGAAGGTTAGTGTTTTTCACCAATTTTTAGTGTATTTATGAGGTTAGTGACGAAACATGTTTGCTGTGGTCATCCCGAAATGCCAATGCACCGTAAAGCAATTGCTCAGCACAAGTCGCCCGCGGACCTTTCACGCTAAGATACTGCCGCCAACGCTTACCTCCGGCCATTCCCTGAAAGAGTCCCAGCATATGTCTGGCCACGTGCCAGGCTCGGCCCCCCTGACGAATATGGTTATCGATATAAGGTATCATTGCAGTAACAATCGCTTCCCGGGACAACTCTGACGGCTCACCCCCCGTCAACGAACCAAGCTCAGTCAACAGCCAGGGGTTTTGATAAGCCGCGCGCCCTATCATCACACCATGAACTTGAGCTAAATGTTCTTTAACATCCTCAATGGTTGCAACTCCGCCATTAATCGAAACAGGAATACTGGGATACCGTTTTTGTGCCCGATAAACGCGGTCATATTGCAGCTCCGGAATATCTCGGTTTTCTTTAGGGCTCAGGCCTTGTAACCAAGCTTTGCGCGCGTGCAATGTCAATTGGTCTGCCCCCGCTGCGACTACGGCATCAGTTAACTCATAAAGGAAGTCATCGGAGTCCTGGTGGTCTATTCCAAGTCGGGTCTTTACCGTTATGGGAATATCGGTAACCGATTTCATCGCTTTCACACAATCAGCTACTTTGTTAGGTTCCGCCATTAAGCATGCACCAAAGCTTCCATTTTGAACCCGGTCAGAAGGGCAACCTACATTAATGTTAACTTCATCGTAGCCACGCTCTTGAGCCAAAGCGGCACAGTGAGCCATTGCATCAGGCTCAGAGCCTCCCAATTGAAGCGCAACAGGATGCTCCTCGGAGTTAAACGCAAGAAAATCCTGTTGACCATGAATAATAGCGCCAGTCGTCACCATTTCAGTATAAAGAAGGGTGGTTGGCGTTAGTAAACGATGAAAGTACCGACAATGACGATCGGTCCAGTCCAGCATAGGCGCTACTGAGAGCTTGTAAAAATATGGTACAGCCAAAACATCCACCCAGTTAAAAGATTAATCAATACATTTCGCGTAATTGCCTGACATTTTAACTCAGAACAGACGACTAAGCAGCCTCTTCCGTAAAACCCTTTTCCTTGCCTGTAAAACTCTCTACAATGACCAGAACGATCTTAAATAGTAGTAGACAATGACAGCTCAAGAAGCACAACGATTGATACATAAAGCAGAGAAACTCTGCCAACAACGCGGTGCCCGACTCACAAATGCCCGGCGCGAAGTTTTTGCAATACTCGCTGAGCACTCAGGAGCTGTCGGAGCCTACGATTTACTCGATCAACTGCGTGAGGTCATGCCAAACGCAAAACCCCCTACTATTTATCGCGCTTTAGACTTTCTACAAGAGCAAGGCTTCGTTCATAAAATCACATCATCAAACAGCTTTGTCCTATGCTCACATTTTGATCATCAACACCCCGTGCAAATGCTCATTTGTGAATCCTGCGGCGACGTTCAGGAAATTCAGTCTGAAGGTGTTTATGACGAGCTAAAACGCCAGGCGGAAGATCAAGATTTTAAAGTACAAAACCAAACCATAGAGGCACATGGCTTGTGCGCTAAGTGCCATTAAATAATCGTGCCCATAAATAATAAATAACAATAGGTAACACAATGAAACTCAGTCATCTTATAGCGGCTGCCGCTGTTTGCTTTACCGTAAGCGAAACCGCAACAGCCCAGGCTTTCGAGGACAAATTCCGTCAACTGAACGACGACAAATTTCGCAGCCCGAACATCTACCGGACAGCCTCCGGCGCACCCGGACACGCATACTGGCAGCAAGAGGCCGACTATAAGATCCAGGTCGCATTAGATGACGAGAATCAACGTATTACCGCTAAAAGCACCATTACTTATACTAATAACTCACCAGACACTCTGCGTTATTTGTGGGTTCAGCTTGATCAAAACCGGTTCAAAAAAGACTCTATCGGGCCACAAAGCCGTGCCTCCGGAAGCTTAGAACGCGTTAGCTTTTCCCGTATGGAAAGCATGTTAACTCAGGAAAGTTTTCCTGCCGGCTATGAGCTTACAGAAATCAGTAAGGAAAATGGTGAACCACTTGCGCATTATGTTAACGACACCATGCTACGACTTGATCTTAGTGAACCGTTAGAAAGTGGTGAGAGCGTCACATTTAATATCAACTGGCAATTCAACATTATTGAAGCTGAAGTATTGGGCGGCCGCGGCGGCTACGAATACTTTGAAGACGACGGCAACTACTTATACGAAATGGCACAGTGGTTCCCTCGTATGGCAGCGTACTATGATGCTGAAGGTTGGCAGAATAAACAATTCGTCGGCAATGGTGAATTCGCTTTAGAGTTCGGCGATTACCGCGTAGAAATTACTGTTCCGGCTGATCACATTGTTGCCTCTACCGGCGTTTTACAGAATCCGGAAGATGTTCTGACCTCCACCCAACGCCAGCGTCTGGAAGTTGCACGTAAAGCGGACGAGCCAGTAAAGATTGTGACTGAAGAAGAAGCACTGGAGAACCAAAAAGAAGGGACCAACGAAACCAAAACCTGGATTTTTGAAGCTGAGAAGGTTCGTGACTTTGCCTGGGCTTCGTCGCGTAAGTTTATCTGGGACGCTCAGGGCTACAAGAAAAACGACACCGACGTATTGGCTATGTCCTTCTACCCCGAAGAAGGCAACCCGTTATGGGAGCGTTACTCAACTGCTTCTATTATCCACACCATTGAGCATTACAATGACTATAGCTTTGACTACCCTTACCCGGTAGCAATTTCAGTCAACGGACCTGTCGGTGGTATGGAATACCCGATGATCACCTTTAATGGTCCTCGCCCATACGTTGACGAAGACTCGGGTGAGAAGTACTACTCCAAACGTACGAAATACGGTCTTATTTCAGTCATTATCCACGAAATAGGCCATATTTACTTCCCCATGATAGTCAATACAGATGAGCGCCAGTGGACCTGGATGGACGAAGGTATAAACACGTATTTACAATTTCTGGCTGAACAGAAATGGGAGAAAGACTACCCTTCATGGCGTGGCGAGCCGCGTAACATTACGCGTTACATGGCCAGTAGTAACCAGATGCCCATTATGACCAACTCCGAGTCTATCCTGCAGTTTGGTAATAACGCCTATGGGAAGCCGGCTACTGCTCTAAATATATTGCGTGAAACTATTGTTGGTCGCGACCTGTTCGATTTCGCATTCCGCGAATATGCGCAGCGTTGGAAGTTTAAACGCCCGACACCAGAAGATTTATTCAGAACCTTAGAAGATGCTTCAGGGGTCGATTTAGACTGGTTCTGGCGCGGTTGGTTCTATTCGACTGACCATGTCGATATATCACTGGAACAAGTTAACCAGTTAACTATTAATACGCAGGATCCGGAAGTTGAAAAAGCCTGGGCTGAAAAACAACATGATGCAAAGCCTGAATCTTTAACCACCAAGCGCAACGCCGATGTTAATTACAAAATTCATCAGCAACCGCATCTTGCCGACTTCTATAATGAGAACGATGAGTTTACGGTAACTAATGCAGACCGTAACGAATACAGAAAACTCATTGAAGGACTCAATGACGAGCAGAAACAAATGCTGGAAAATGGCAGTAACTTCTACGTGCTCGACTTTGCTAACAAAGGCGGCTTAGTTATGCCTATTTTACTCGACCTTCACTATGAAGACGGCAGTAAAGAGCATGTTCGTATTCCTGCTGAAGTTTGGCGCCGTTCGCCAGAGAGCGTCAGCAAGTTATTAATCCGTGACAAAACACTTACCCAGGTCATTGTTGACCCTAACTGGGAAACGGCAGACGTAGACACCGATAATAATTATTGGCCAGCTCGTGCTGTACCATCACGAATTGAGCTTTTCAAACGAGATGACCGTAATAAGAGCATGATGGAAGATTATAACCAGGAGTTGGAGTCAGGTAACGATGATTAAATTCATTGCTGCTATTGCTCTGACTTTTGCGCTGATACCCTCGGTATCAGCGCATCGGTACTTTTTTGGTTTGACTGAAATTAGCGCCAACAAGAACACAGATGCTATTGAAATTGTGCATCAATATACTTTGCACGACGTACAGCAGGCGCTGAAAAAACGGTTGGGTAAAGCGTTCAGACTTGAGCACGAAGATGCGGAAGAGCAAATTCGTAACTGGGTAAGTGAAGAGTTTCAACTCACTGACGCTCAGGGAGAAGCCGTTAAACCAAACTGGGTGGGATTTGAAGCGGACTATCAGAAAATTTGGATTTATCAGGAAGTCCCTAAGCGTGATAACCTGTGCAAGTGGACATTATCCAATACGCTTTTGATGAACAATTTTTCAGCACAGGTAAATACTATCAATGTTGTTGATGACTACGGTAATCGTAGTCTAATTTTAACCATTGAAAACACATCTGACACAATTAAGTGCCAGCAAGATATAAAGGAATAAAAAATGAATGCCGAGTTCGTAAATCCATTTCTTCAAGCACTACAAAATGTCTTGTCGATGATGGCTCAAATGGAATTGAAACCCGGTAAGGCGCAGCTTAAAAAAGATGAGTATGCTCGTGGGGATGTATCGGGCATCATCGGTATGGTCGGACCGCAAATTAAAGGCTCATTTTCCATATCTTTTGAAGAAAACTTAGCCTGCGAAATAATGAATAAGATGTTAGGTGAACTGCCGGACTCAATTAATGAAGACGTGTGTGACATGGTCGGTGAAATCACCAATATGGTCACCGGCGGAGCCAAAAAGACGTTGGGTGAAAAAGGCTACGATTTCGATATGGCAACACCGATAGTCGTATCAGGAAAAGACCATACCATTTCGCACAAATCGGAAGGTTCAAAACTGATTATGCCGTTCAACCATGTGGCCGGAAAAGCTTATATAGAGATCTGCTTCGACAGAATTAACTAGCGACGATTAGTAACGATCGTCGCTAATATTACGGGCGTAATTGTCGAACCTCGATAATTGCCCATGGAACTTCAGCTCTACTTTACCAATAGGTCCGTTACGCTGCTTACCGATAATAATTTCCGCCAGGCCCTGTTCCGCTGAGTCGGGATGATAAACCTCATCCCGATAAATAAACATAATGACATCCGCATCCTGCTCAATAGAGCCTGATTCACGTAAGTCTGAGTTAACCGGACGCTTATCCGAGCGTTGCTCCAAGGAACGGTTAAGCTGCGATAGCGCGACAACCGGCACTTCCAGTTCTTTCGCCAGCGACTTTAAAGATCGCGAGATTTCGGCAATTTCCAGTGTCCGGTTCTCCGACATGCCCGGCACGGTCATGAGCTGAAGGTAATCGACCATAATCATAGAAATACCTTTGTGCTCTCTATGAATACGGCGGGCACGGGAACGAACTTCGGTAGGCGTTAAGCCTGAAGAGTCATCTATGTATATATTGTTTTTGTCATTTAGCATATTCATGACCGAGGCAATGCGCGCCCAGTCATCATCTTCAAGTTTACCCGTACGCACCTTATTCTGATCAACCCGGCTTAGCGACGCCAACATACGCATCATCAACTGTTCAGCTGGCATCTCTAAACTAAATACCAATACCGGACGGTCGTCGTTAAGGGCAATGTTCTCAGCCAGGTTCATAGCAAAGGTTGTCTTACCCATAGAAGGACGTGCTGCAACGATCACTAAATCGGAAGGTTGTAGCCCTGCAGTCATCTGGTCTAAATCAGTAAAGCCGGTAGATACACCGGTTACGCCGTTATTGTTTTTGAGTTTACTTAACTGCTCAATACGACTAACCGTACGCTGCAAAATAAGATTAATGCCTTGTGGGCCTTCACTCGAGCTGACACGTTTTTCTGCTATCTGGAAGACTTTAGATTCGGCTAAATCTAAAAGCTCCGCGCTGCTACGCCCCTGCGTATCATAGCCGGACTCAGCAATTTCATTTGCCGCACCTATCATCTCGCGTAATACCGCTCGCTCGCGGACTATATTTGCGTAGGCCAGTATATTAGCAGCACTTGGTGTGTTCTTTGCGATCTCACCAAGGTATGCGAACCCGCCAACCTGTTCTAACTCACCAGAGCTCTCCAGGGTCTCAGAGACTGTAACTAAGTCCATTGGCTGACTGCGCTGCGCAAGCTCATGCATCGCTTTGAAAATGAGTCGATGCGAGCGGTGATAGAAGTCTTCTGCGATGACACTACCGGCGACATTATCCCAGGCATCATTATCCAGCATGAGTCCACCAAGAACGGACTGCTCGGCTTCAATTGAGTGTGGGGCTGATCTTAAAGCTTCTATGGATGCGTCGCGTTTTTTTGACTTCTCTGCCATGAGGAAAGTTGTCTCGCCAAGGGAAATAATAAGAGGGGATTACTATACAAAATCCCCTCTTATTTAGAAAGCGCAGCAAGGCTTAACTGAAGTATTTAATTTTTATCGAGTGTAATTTCACCGCTAACCGTTGTCGCTGAAACATCCGCACTTGCATCACCGACAGAGAACTCGAGTCTGGACGATGGTCCCCACTCTGCTTCATTGGGCTTATCATCGGTTAGACGGTTGGTAATTTCACCACCAGCATTAGATTTAATATTAAAGCTGGAATGGATATCGCCCATCCACTTAAAGGTTAAGTCACCACTTACCGAACTGGACTCTATGCGAGCAGTACTGTGCAGGCCAGCGGTCAATATGGCGTCGCCACTGACTGTTGTCACTTTCCCTTTGCGCAGTACACCTGCTTTAACATCAATATCGCCTGACACTGACTGCACTGTAAGTTCCGCAATAGAATCTGACTGGCTGGTAATATCACCGCTTACTGACTGATAAGTCGCTGACTCTGAACCATTGTTAATGTCCATAATGTCGCCACTAACGGTTTCGAAGCGAACCTCTCCTTCAAGCTTTTCAGCATCGATATCACCGCTGACTGTCTTTAAAAGCACCCGGCTTTTAATGCTACTAACCTCAATGTCACCACTAACCAAGCGGATTTCCAGGCCGCCATCAAACTCACTTGCAGAGACATCCATCGAGACGCCATTCACACTAATATCCATAGATGAAGGCAGGTATATTTTGAGAGCTGAACCTTCAGAGTCGTCTGAAGACAAGTTAAAGCCTCTTTGTTCAGGTACTTTTACGTTAATGTGAACCCCTGTCCCCCTCTGTTCAAAAACAAAGTCTTCCGCTTTTTCATCGAGTTTTCCCACAACCCGAATTTCATCCTTGTCGTTTACTATAAGCTCAACCTTCCCTCTCATATTATCGATAGAGACCCTTGCCGCTGGTGAAACAGCCAGCGTTTCATCAACCTTTTCCTGAGCCGCTATAGCCGAGCCGAACATAAGTAGCGATAAACCAACTATGGCTAATATCTTTTTCATTTTTAACTCCTGGTTAGATTTCTTGTACGGTCTTGGTCAACGTATAGGATTGACTAAGTAACTTTAATTCCTGCTCATTAACCCAACGCAGTAACTCCAATAGATTGGGATCTCCGGGTGTTTTGCGCAGGGACTCTGTAATTTCTTCTCTGGCAAAAGCCAACTGAGTTAAATTTTCTTCTGTATTACCATTTATCTGACGGTAACCTGCCGTCTCATAGCCAACACGCATGCTATGTATTTGTGCCTGTTGCTCTGCATTCATTTTTTCCGCCAATAAATAGTATCCTGTCACTGGATTATCTGGTGACCGAGACACGCTAAGCTGCCATCCTGCCATGAAGGTAGCAATAATAATACTGGCAGCTAAAGCCCCAGACCAAAAACCTCGTGCTGTTTTTTTGAGAGGCTCGGAACGAGTCAGTCGGCTCTCAATCATGGGCCATAAATCTTTAGAAGGCTCAATACCCTCCTTTTTAATCTGTTCGAGCTGGCTTTCAAGGTTTTGAGCCTTTTTGTTATCACTCATCTTGTAACCACTCCTCTAAACGTTTACGAGCCCGATGAAACTGCGCTTTACTTGTGCCCGGAGCAATTCCAAGCCAGTCAGCAATTTGTTGGTGAGACTCACCTTGCAAAGCATGTAAAACAAAGACCTGGCGTGTCTGTTCCGGTAATTTCAGAATCAGTTTATCCAGTTGGCTGACATCAAGGTTGCCTTCATTTATTGGTTCTGAAGCCTCTTTATTGTCAGAGGTAAACCTTGAAAACCATCGTTTTTGTTTACGCATTTCGGTTAGGCAGGTATTGGTTGTTACCCGATACAGCCAACTACTAAATTTTGATTCGCCACGAAAAGAACCTAATTTTTGCCAGAGTTGCACAAAGACTTCCTGAACTAAGTCATCTGCTAGTGCCTTATCAGCGCAGAGTCTAAGTACTAATCCATACACTTGCTTTATATGTCGATAATACAGTCGCTGAAAAGCGTCCACGTCACCTTGCGCCGCTAATAGCACATCATCTCTGGCTGGTTCACTTTGCAAGGTTATCTCCCTGATACCAATACCACTTTATAGTTGCTTTGTTAGTTTAGACGACACTTACACAGGAAAGGTTTACATGAAGGAAAATTTCCAAAAAAAAAGCTGCCAGGAGGCAGCTTTTTCGAAAAACCATAGTGACTTATTCAGCCGCTACAATTTTCAATTTGATGTTTGCAAATACATCAGCGTGTAAATGTAATTCGATATCGAACTCACCAACTTCACGCAGTGTACCATGCGGCATTAATACTTCGCTCTTCTTCACTTCAACGCCTGCAGCTGTTACTGCATCAGCGATGTCACGAGTACCGATAGAACCAAATAATTTGCCTTCATCACCTGCTTTAGAAGCAATAGTAACTGTATCTAAAGCATTAACTTTTTCAGCACGGGCTTCAGCAGCAGCTAAATGATCAGCTAATTTAGCTTCATACTCAGCACGACGTTGTTCAAACAGTTCAACGTTGCTTTTAGTTGCCGGTACTGCTTTCCCGTGTGGGAAAAGAAAGTTGCGTGCGTAACCTGATTTTACACTGACTTGATCGCCAAGGCTTCCCAAGTTAGCAATTTTATCTAACAAAATGACATTCATTTCTCGCTACCTCTACTTTTGGTAATCGAACCGATGCTAGCTTACTGATGTGAATCAGTATAAGGCAGCAGTGACAAATAACGAGCACGCTTGATAGCGCGCGCTAACTGACGCTGATACTTAGCGGATGTTCCAGTAATACGGCTAGGAACGATTTTACCAGTTTCAGTAATGTAGTTCTTAAGCGTAGCGATATCTTTATAATCAATTTCTTTTACGCCATCTGCTTTAAAGCGGCAGAATTTGCGGCGACGAAAAAAACGAGCCATGATGGTCTCCTTAAATCAATTCGAGATGCTGAGCATGAAGTACCAAACGAGGTGAGCCATTGCTATCCTCGTGACGGTGCAGAAAACCTTCTGCTAAAACTTCACAACCCACCGTCAATTTTTCTAACCAGTGTTGTAAACCTTCACCACTTAAAACGACCTGAATACGCACATAAGATTGACGATTCATACCGGCTTCCGGTTGCATAGACCGATGTTCAATCACTAATTGTAAATGCTCAATACCTGAAGGGCTGGTTTCCAGCTTAGGTACTTTGCCAAGTGTTCCGGTTAAATGCAGTCGATTCATAAGGGTTATAGAAAGTCAGCAAGCTTACGCTGCTTCACTGTCACCTTTACGATCTTCCTTCGGCTTAGTCAGCGGCGAAGGCTCTGTAATAGCTTCTTTCTTACGCATGATCATGTTGCGTAAGACTGCATCGTTGAAACGGAATGCAGTTTCCAGCTCTTCCACAACTTCTGCAGACGCTTCAATGTTCAACAGAACATAGTGAGCTTTATGCAGTTTGTTGATTGGGTAAGCCAATTGACGACGGCCCCAGTCTTCTAAACGATGGATTTGACCACCACCTTGCTTGATCGTTTCGCTGTAGCGCTCGATCATGCCAGGTACTTGCTCGCTTTGGTCCGGGTGGACCATAAATACGATTTCGTAATGACGCATTACAGTTTCCTTTTGGTTCGTATAGCCTCAGTTTAGCTCAGCCGCACTAACATAGAAGCAAGGAACACATTCAGTAAAATGAAAATATGGCTGATTTAAGCCGCGCGATACTAACTAAAATGAACGCCAATTGCAAATTAATCGGCGTTTTTATGGGCTTTTTCAATGCGGGAACTGAGCAGAGCAACAACGCGGTCGGCTAACTCATTAGCCACAGCGCTTTCTCCACGTACAACAATGTGATCAACAATCTTTTCCTGACGTCTTACTGTGGCGTCAATTTGTATCGCGTCCTGCTGCTCCTGAAACGCCAGGGTCACCTGCCACTCAGCATTATTATCCTCAACCATGTGCCATTCATGTCTGACTTCCAACCGATTACTGATATCAAAAGCCAGATTTTCCACGGACTTTTCGGCGTTATCCTGCAGCTCGAAATGAAAAGCAACGTAAGGCTTTTCTGAGCGCAACCAGGTCGGAGATTCCCAGTTAGGCGTCCAGCTTACAAAGAGCACAGCAACCATGCCTAAGGCAATGGCAATCGGCAAAAGGCGACGTTTAAGATCCATTGCGCTGCCTGACCACCTCAAATAGACAAACACCACTGGCTACTGAAACATTGAGACTACTGACACTGCCAGATAAAGGAATAGAGACTAAATCGTCACAGGTTTCGCGGGTTAAACGGCGCATTCCTTTTCCTTCAGCCCCCATCACCAAAGCAACCGGTCCGCGGTAATCGACATCATAGACTGACTGAGTCGCTTCCCCTGCCGTACCATACACCCAGACTCCAAGCTCCTGAATATCGCGTAGAGCCCGCGCTAAATTAGTAACAACAACCAGAGGCACGTTTTCTGCCGCACCAGAAGCTACTTTACGTACTGTTGGAGTAATCTGTGCTGATTTATCCTTAGGAACAATAACAGCGGTCACGCCAGCAGCATCAGCTGTACGCAAACAAGCCCCCAAATTATGCGGGTCAGTTACACCATCAAGCACCAGAAACAACGCCGCGGTTTGGCTTTGTTCTAATAACCCCGGAAGATCTTGCTCCGTTAAAGTAGGTGGAGACTGAACCGTTGCAACAACCCCTTGATGATTCCCGCCTTCAGCCCGTTTTTCTAAAGCTTGTTTAGGCACCCATTGAGGACGAACACCCGTCGCATGACACTGGTTTACAATGTCGCGCACCGAGTCGTCCTGACGCTCTTTAGAAACATAGAGCTCAACCAAACGATCCGGGTGGTTTTTTAATATAGCCCGCACCGCGTGCAGGCCAAACACGGTCACTTTTTGGCTCATGACTTACTACGTCCTTTACCGCCACCGCGGTTTGTATTTTTCCGTTGGCCACCCTTGCCTCTGGGCTGACCTTTACGTTTACCCTTTCCGGAACCTTTTGCCGGCATACTGCGCTTCTTGCCACCCGGACTCGTCGCTTCCAGTAAGGTTAAATCAATTTTTCGATCGTCAAGGTTTACGTCTTTAACTTTGACTTTAACGTTATCACCCAGACGGAATACGCTATGGCTGTTCTCGCCAACTAACATCCCTTTTTGCTGATCAAAATGGTAATAATCATTGTCGAGGTTACTAATATGAATAAGACCGTCAATTTGGTAATCACTAAGACGAACAAATAAACCAAAGTTAGTGACGGATGAAATAACCCCTTCAAACTCCATACCAATATGGTCGAGCATGAACTCGCATTTTAACCACTCATCTACCTGACGAGTGGCATCATCTGCCCGGCGTTCAGTCATTGACGTATGCACGCCCAGTTCATCCAGCTGTTTTTCCGAATAAGCCCAGGCTCCGACGAGTCCTTTACCTTCGCCTTCATTTTTGCGCAGAATAGCTTTTATCGCACGATGCAAAATCAGATCGGGGTAACGACGAATAGGTGAAGTAAAGTGCGCATAAGATTTTAATGCCAGACCGAAGTGGCCTTTATTCTCAGGCTGATAAACGGCCTGTTGCATTGAACGCAGCAACATAGTCTCAATAAGTTCGTGATCCTGACGATCTTTAACTTGTTCAAGAAGTGTCGCGTAGTCCTTCGGAGAAGGCTCATCACCACCTTCGAGATTCAGGCCAAGTTCACCAAGAAAACTGCGGAAATTGTTGAGACGTTCATCTGCCGGAGTTTCGTGCACACGGAATAGCGCGCCAATTTCTTTGTCGGACTCAATAAGCTGAGCGGAGGCAACGTTAGCCATGATCATGCACTCTTCAATGATTTTATGAGCAACATGACGTTTAACCGGCTCGATGCTTTCAATTTTACGCTCAGCATTAAAAATGAAGCGGGTTTCCTGCGTATCGAACTCAATAGCCGAACGGCGTTTGCGGGCAGCGCTTAACGCATTGTAAAGACGTTCAAGCTCCTGAACGTTGTCCATCACATGCTGATATTGCTGTTGCAGTTCTTCATCGCCATCAAGCAGTTTCTTAACTTTGTTGTAAGTCAGCCGCGCATGGCTTTTCATCACTGCCGGATAGAATTGAGTCGACTTCAGCTTCCCACGAGGTCCCAGTTCCATCTCCGCAACCATACAAAGACGATCTACGTCAGGGTTCAAGGAACATAAGCCATTCGATAACTTCTCCGGCAACATCGGAATAACGTTACTGGGAAAATAAACCGAATTACCTCTATCCGTCGCGGCTTTATCAAGCACCGTATCAGGTCTTACATAATAGGAGACATCGGCTATAGCGACCCATAAACGCCAACCTTTATCTTCCGGCACACAGCAGACTGCGTCATCAAAGTCGCGAGAGTCCTCACCATCAATAGTAATAAGCGGAAGTTCACGTAGGTCTTTACGTCCTTCATAAGCTTCTGCAGGAACCTCTTCACTGTATTTTTTTAATTCTTCATCAACTTCTGATGGCCATTCAGTGGGAATATCATGCTCGCGAATAGCCACCTGAATTTCCATGCCAGGCGCCATATGTTCACCCAGCACTTCTGTCACCCGGCCTATGGGGCTGGTGCGACGGCTTGGCCGACGAGTTATCTCTACAACGACTAACTGACCGTGGCGAGCGCCACGTTTGTCCGCATCCGGAATGAGGATATCCTGGCTAATACGGCCATCATCCGGCACCACAATACCTAAACCGTGTTCAATGAAGTAGCGGCCAACAATGTTACTGTCCCTTGGCTCCGTAACACGTACAATGCGCCCTTCGGTTCGACCTCGGCTGTCTTTACCACTGGGCTTAACGAGTACTCGGTCGCCGTGTAATACAGAATACATTTGGTGATGCGGAATAAAGAGGTCTTTTCCACCGTCTTCAGTCTGGCAGAAACCAAAGCCGTCTTTATGACCAATGATACGACCTTTAATCAAGTCCATACGCTCAGGCAGACCATAAGCATTTGCTTTACTGTAAATAAGCTGCCCGTCACGCTCCATCGCCCGTAACCGACGTTTTAAGCCAACAGCCTGACGTTCGTCGTCCAGGTTAAAATGGCGAATAAACTCGTCAAACTGAACAGGTTTATTATTGGAAGTAACAAGTTCCAACAACTGTTCGCGGCTTGGAATTTCGACTTCGTAGTCTGGCGTATTGTTGTTCTGCTGATTATCTGACATAGAATCCTATATATGTATGGTTGCACGGTTAAGGAAGACCGATGCGGACAGTATACGTGCTGAAAAGGATAATGTCAGTGCTTCTGCTATTTTCGTTCGGGATTTCAAAGAAGAAATTTGGTGCCGAGGGGGGGACTTGAACCCCCACGCTGTTACCAGCGGTGGATTTTGAATCCACTGCGTCTACCAATTCCGCCACCTCGGCTAAGGGGTGTGCTGTACTACTTTCTATTTGGTAACGGGACGGGATTATACCCTTGAACTTGTGCTAATCAAGCAATAATTCGCGAAAAGTCGTGGGAAGCTGATTAACTGCTGATTCCTTGTACAGATTGAGGCTGCTGTCAGCTTGCTTTGCTCATGGTATGATCATACCCACGACTAATTTGAATGAGTTCCGCATGAGTTCTGAAGCACAAAAGTTACACGCCAGCTTTCCCAGTGCTGGCTTTACCAGACGACTGGCAGCCTGGGTTTATGACCTTCTAGTGGCTGCAGCAATTATTATGCTGGCATCTGCATTAGCGTTACTTTTTGCAGCACTGCTAACCTCTTTCAACTGGCTGGTATTATCGGACGATATGGACCATGCCGCATGGCTGGCTCAAGGGCCATGGTACAGCTTGTATCTTATTACTGTTGTTGCGATATTTTTTGGCTGGTTCTGGAAACGTTCAGGACAAACACTAGGCATGCGCGCCTGGCGTTTAAAACTGCAAAACCGTGACGGCTCACGCTTAACCAATCGTCAGGTATTCATCAGGTTACTGACCTGCTGCGGTGGGCTTGGAAACCTTTGGGCTCTTGTTGACTTTAAAAACAGAAGAGCCTGGCAGGATTACGCAGCAGGAACAGAGGTTGTCACCCTTTCAAAAGAAGCGAACCAACTCTTTTATTGGAACGAACTTTAAGTGTAATACGGCCTGTTCTCAGGCCGTACGTCCGCGCATGAAATAGACCGCAATACCCGCAAACAACATACTCGGTAGTAATGCCCCTAAAATAGCCGGAATTTGATAAACCTGCGCCAAGGGTCCAAAGATCTCATTGCTCACATGAAAACCGAAACCGGTAATGACACCTAACAAAACCCTCGCCCCCATCGTTGTGGAACGCAAAGGACCAAAGATAAACGACAGAGCGACCAACAACATTACAGCCACAGTTATTGGAGCAAAAAGCTTACGCCATAACGCAAGTTCATAACGTTCCGCAGACTGTTGGTTGCTTTCCAGGTAAGTCAGGTAATCCAATAGCCCGCTAATGGAAAGTGATTCTGGTTTAATGGTCACGACCCCGAGCTTATCGGGCGTCAAACTGGACTGCCACGCCATACTCGCTTTTTCATCGCGTAGCATACGGTTTTCCGTCATTTGTGTAACCGTCACCTCCTGCATACGCCATTTATTGCCGCTAAAGTTAGCTGTTCGGGCGTAAGTGACCTGTTGCAACTCTCTATTATCATTAAAGTCATAAATCAGAACATCGTTCAGACGCCCGGTGTCCTCAACTTCACCAATATTAATAAAGTCAGAACCATCTTTTGCCCAGACACCCTGTTGTGCCGAAATTAAGCTGCCACCTGAAATAGCTTGTGAGCGGATAGCTCGCCCCTGGGACTCCATGGGTGGTGCTATCCATTCGCCTATAGCCATTACTGCCACCATCATAATAATGGCGGACTTCATTACCGCTCCGATAATATTCAAGCGAGAACGCCCTGCCGCCATCATAACCACAAGCTCAGAACTGCTCGCCAACATACCGACACCAATGAGGCCGCCGAGTAAAGCAGCCATTGGGAAGAAGGTTTCAACATCCCTGGGTAGGCTGTAAAAGACGAAAAGTGCCGCATCCATGACGTTGTAGTCACCACGACCAACCGATTTTAGCTGCTCAACAAAGCGAATTAACGACGACAAACCGGTTAATACAGCAAGACTTAACAGCGAGGTTCTTAGTACGGCAAGACCAATGTACTTATCTAAAATACTAAACATCACTGCCCCCGAGCTGCGCCGAAGCGTAAATTTGCCAATAATCTCAAACCAACCGGGCGGCCTTTGCCTATCAGCACCAGCCCAAACACCAGCAGTATAAAGTGTATCCACCATAGACCGATGATTGGAGGAATGACGCCATCACGTATGGCCGACTTAGCCGCCATAAGTAATAAGAAATAACCTAAATAAATGAGTAAAGCCGGGGCCATTCGCCCGAACTTACCCTGACGAGGGTTCACCCGGCTTAACGGCACGGCAATAAGTGTCAATAACGGCATAGCCAGGGGAATGGCAATACGCCACTGCAGTTCAGCAACCGCTGCAGGCTCATTTTGCGACATTAATTCCACAGTAGGATAAGCTTCTAGTTTTCGTAATTGCTCACTGGCCTGCTGCTCTTTAATTTGAAGCTGGTAACTGTCAAACGACATCATTTGATAACTCTCGTTGTCACCCGCATAGCGTTTTCCTTCACCCAACTCAAGCCACTGCGACCCAGTTGTTTCACTGATTACTTTACCGGTTTTCGCCATAACCACGCTACCCGACTGTAACTCGCCCTGGCTGTGGGTATGTTGCGCTACAAAAACTTCCTCAAGGTCACCGTTATCGCCGACACTTTGTACGAATATGACCGCTTTGCGGTTACTTGCTTGCTGGAAGCGCCCTGGCATTAGTGCAGTTAAGCCACTTTCTGAACGCGCTTTGTCTTCGAGTTTTTGTTCCTGATCGAGCGACCAGGGCACTAACCACAATGTGAAGGACGCCGTTACCAAAGCCAGAACCAACGACAGCACCAAAGTTACCCGGGTTACATACCACTCACTTACCCCACAGGCGTGTAAAACCGTCATTTCGTTGTCAGCATAGATACGTCCGTGAGCCAGCAAAATCCCCAAAAACAAACTAAGCGGTAGAATCAGAGACAATAATGCGGGGAGGTTCAGCGACAAAAGCTGAAAGATAATAGCGCCGGGAATATCCCCTTCTGATGCATCCGACAGGACACGGACAAACTTCTGACTGACAAAAATCGTCATCAGGATAAAAAGCACAGCAAGCTGCGACTTCAATGTTTCACTGATCAAATAGCGGAATATGCGCACTGGCGTTCACTCATAACTTAGGTTTTTACTGGAATAGCTGTGATTTTTAAGTAAACTTGTTATTTTAACAACAAAGTGTCTTTATAGTGAAACTATAGCAGGCATTGAAGCCACCTGAAACAGGAGCACTGTCATGGAGTTCAGCGTCAAAAGTGGTAATCCGGAAAAACAACGTTCTGCTTGTATCGTTGTTGGCGTGTTTGAACCTCGTCGTCTGTCTGGCGTTGCCGAACAATTAGACAAAGTCAGTGATGGTTATTTAAGCAATTTATTGCGCCGCGGAGACCTTGAAGGCAAATCAGGTCAGGTTCTGCTGTTACATCATGTCCCCAATATTCTTGCCGAACGGGTTTTACTGGTCGGCTGCGGTAAAGAGCGCGAACTTGATGAGCGCCAGTATCGCCAAATTATCGCCCGTACTATGAACACTTTGAACGAAACCGGTTCAATGGAAGCGGTCTGCTTCCTTAGCGAGCTGCACGTTAAAGGTCGCGATACTTACTGGAAAGTTCGTCAGGCAGTAGAAGCTGCCCGGGCAACATTGTATAACTTTAATGAGCTTAAGAGTAAAAAAGAAGAACCTCGCCGCCCGTTGCGTAAACTCGTCTTTAACGTACCAAGCCGTAAAGAGCTGGCTTTGGGCGAACAAGCGGTGCAACACGCGCTAGCCGTAGCTACGGGTATGGATATTTGCCGCAACGTAGCAAATATGCCACCTAACATCTGCACGCCTCGCTACTTAGCGGAACAAGCCAAGTTAATGGCCGACAATTATGACAATTTAACGGTTAGCACGGTTGAAGAAGCCGAAATGGAAAAACTGGGTATGAATGCATACTTAGCCGTTGGCCGTGGTTCAGAGCATGAGTCAGTACTAACTTTAATGCATTACAAAGGCGCACCCGATGACCAGGCCCCCATAGTTCTGGTAGGTAAAGGCCTGACATTTGACTCGGGTGGCATTTCCATTAAACCATCCGCCAATATGGATGAAATGAAATACGATATGGGCGGTGCTGCCGGCGTTTTAGGCGCTATGCAAGCTTTAGCTGAACTGCAACTACCCATAAACGTTATTGGCGCTGTGGCTGGCTGTGAAAACATGCCAGATGGAAAAGCATACCGCCCAGGAGATATCCTGACCACTATGAGCGGTCAAACGGTTGAGGTGCTGAATACCGACGCAGAAGGCCGACTGGTACTATGCGATACCCTGACTTACATCGAGCGGTTCGAGCCTGAATCCGTGATCGATTTAGCTACGCTGACCGGGGCCTGTGTTATTGCCTTAGGCAGTCACGCTTCAGCGGTACTCAGTCAACATAATCCGTTGGCGCACGAAATTCTCAATGCAGCCCAGCAAAGTGGCGACAAAGCCTGGCGTATGCCGCTCTGGGACGAATACCAGTCAATGCTGGACAGTCCTTTTGCGGATATGGCTAACATTGGTGGTCGCGAAGCCGGTACCATTACCGCCGCCTGTTTCTTGTCGCGCTACACAAAGAAATACAATTGGGCGCACATGGATATCGCAGGTACGGCCTGGCAAGGTGGTAAAGACAAGGGCTCCACAGGCCGCCCGGTTCCGTTATTAACCCAGTTCTTAATTAACCGATGCAACGCCGAGGCAGCAGAATAGCCATGTCGTCAGCTACTTTTTTCTTAATGCCCGACGAAGCTGAAAGCGAGCAAAATCGGTTAATTTGCGATAAAATAGCGGAGTTATACCGAAAGCATAAAAGATTACGGGTCTGGGCCCGTAATCAGCAACAGGCGGAAGCGCTGGACGAACTGTTATGGCAGCAACCAAGTGACGCCTTTATTCCGCATAATTTGCTTGGAGAAGGCCCTGCTACCGGCGCGCCGGTGGAACTTTGCTGGCCTGAATCTGGCGACATTAAAAGCCGCCCTGGTTACGCGCTGTTTAATCTGGCTGAAGACATTCCGGTGCAGGCTCAGCAAAGCCAGAAGCTCTATGACATTGTTCCAGCCGATGACAACGGCAAAAAAGTAGCTCGCGAACGATACAAACATTACAGGGCCAGAGGTTGCCAAATGCATACCGAGCCCCTGACATCCGAACAGAAGTAAGGTTACTATGGATAAAACATACTCCCCTGCAGCGATAGAACAAGATCTCTACCAACAATGGGAAGAAAAAGGCTACTTTAAGCCTTCAGGTAAAGGCGACTCCTATTCGATTATGATTCCGCCACCCAATGTTACCGGCAGTCTGCATATGGGTCATGCTTTCCAACACACCATTATGGATACGCTCACCCGCTATCAGCGCATGGACGGTCGTAATACATTATGGCAAGTCGGTTCCGACCACGCAGGTATCGCGACGCAGATGGTTGTTGAACGTCAGCTAGCTGCTCAGGGACAGACCCGACAAGAACTTGGACGTGACGCTTTTATTGATAAAATCTGGGAGTGGAAAGAGCAGTCGGGTGGCACTATTACCCAACAAATGCGCCGTTTAGGCGACTCTGTTGACTGGGATCGTGAGCGCTTCACCATGGATGAAGGGCTTTCGGACGCAGTTCGTGAAGTCTTTGTTAAACTGCATGAAGACAACCTTATTTATCGTGGTAAACGCCTGGTCAACTGGGACCCGGCGCTGCAAACTGCCATTTCCGACTTAGAAGTCGAGAACAAAGAACAACAAGGTTCTATCTGGTATTTACGCTACCCGCTAGCCGATGGCGCAAAAACGGAAGACGGTAAGGATCATTTAGTAGTTGCAACCACCCGCCCTGAAACCATGTTAGGCGATGTTTGTGTCGCCGTACATCCGGACGACGAGCGTTTTTCTCATTTGGTTGGTAAGCACATTGAACTGCCGATTGTTAACCGCCGCATTCCGATAGTTGCCGACCATCACGTTGATAGCGAATTCGGTACCGGTTGCGTAAAGGTAACCCCGGCGCATGATTTTAACGACTACGAAATTGGCAAGCGTCATCAAACCGGCATGATTTCAATTTTTGATGACACGGCTCATATTATGGCAAAAGCAGGGCTCTACACCAGTACGGGTGAAGCGCTTGAAGAGCTGAACGGGTTTAACGGCGTGCTCCCTGAGCAATACGCCGGTAAAGAGCGCTTTGAGGCCCGTAAGCAACTTATTGCTGAATTTGACGAGCTAGGCTTACTGGAAAAAATTGAGAAACACACCAACAAAATACCTTATGGCGACCGCGGTGGCGTTCCTATTGAACCGCATTTAACCGACCAATGGTATGTTCGCGTTGAACCTATGGCCAAACAGGCAACCGAAGCGGTTGAAGACGGACGCATTGAATTTGTGCCTAAGCAATACGAGAACATGTACTTCAGCTGGATGCGTGACATCCAGGACTGGTGTATTTCGCGTCAATTATGGTGGGGGCACCGTATTCCGGCATGGTACGACGAGCAAGGAAATGTCTATGTTGGCCGCACCGAAGAAGAAGTGCGGGAAAAACACAACTTAGGCGATACGCCTCTTCAGCAGGACGAAGACGTACTGGATACCTGGTTCTCATCCGCGCTCTGGACCTTTTCTACCTTAGGTTGGCCGAAAAATACCGAAGACCTGAAAACCTTCCACCCGACCGATGTGCTGGTTACCGGTTTTGACATTATTTTCTTCTGGGTTGCCCGCATGATCATGATGACCATGCACTTTATGAAAGACGAAGAAGGCCAACCGCAAGTTCCGTTTAAAAAGGTTTATGTAACCGGCCTGATTCGTGACGAAGAGGGCCAGAAAATGTCGAAGTCTAAAGGTAACGTGCTAGATCCGCTGGATATGATTGACGGCATTAGCGCTGACGAGCTGGTAGCTAAACGTACAGCTAATATGATGCAGCCTAAAATGCGTGAAAAAATTGAAAAGCGCACCCGCAAGGAATTCCCAGAAGGTATTACCGCTCACGGAACCGATGCGCTGCGCTTTACCTTAACAGCGCTTGCCTCAACTGGTCGCGATATCAACTGGGACATGAAGCGCCTGGAGGGTTACCGTAACTTCTGCAATAAGCTGTGGAACGCCAGCCGTTATGTGCTTATGAGCACCGAAGAGCATGATTGTGGTCTTGAGAACAATGACATGACCCTGTCATTGGCTGATGAGTGGATTATTGCCCGCTTTAACAGCACAGTAAAAGACTTCCGTCAGGCTCTGGATACTTACCGTTTTGATCAGGCAGCCGCTATTGCGTACGAGTTTACCTGGAACCAGTTCTGTGACTGGTATCTGGAACTCACTAAGCCGGTGCTCCAAAACGGAACAGAAGTACAACAACGCGGTACTCGCCACACGCTGGTGAATGTTCTGGAGCAGTTATTGCGTCTGCTGCACCCTGTTATGCCGTACATTACCGAAACTATCTGGCAACGCGTGAAACCGCTGATTGGTAATACGGATGATACCATTATGCTGCAGCCATTCCCGCAGGTTGAGGACAACGTCAGCCATCAGGCGATGCAGGACATGGAATGGCTGAAGCGTGTTATTCTAGCTATTCGTAATATTCGTGGCGAAATGGATTTATCACCGAATAAGCCATTGCCTCTGCTGCTCTCAAACGCTGATGCAATGGCCAGAGGCCGTATTGAGAATAACCAAAGCTTCCTCAGTAGCCTGGCAAAACTGGAGTCTATCGAGTTTATTGAAAGCGATGACGATGCGCCGGCCAGTATGACAGCCTTGGTCGATACGCTGAAGCTGCATATTCCAATGGCAGGCTTAATTGATAAAGAAGCTGAGCTACAGCGACTGCAAAAGTCTATCGAGAAAGCGAATAAAGATTGGCAGCGTCTGAACGGTAAGTTGAGCAACGATAACTTTGTCAGTAAAGCACCGGAAGCTGTCATTGCGAAAGAACGTGAGAAGCTAGCTGAAGCAGAAACAACGCTCAAGCAACTGCAGGAGCAGCAAGAAAAAATAAAAGCACTTTAATCTTAATTAAAAGTGTATCGCTAAAAGCCCGGGTCTCTGACTCGGGCTTTTTTTTGAAAAATAATCTATTTTAAGAAGGGTCTCGTAGTAATAAATAACGAGACAAAGGGAGAGAGTCATGACTATTTTCGAAGAACTAAGAGTTGATCACGATAAGCAACGTAAACTGCTTGAGCTGTTATTGGAAACAACCGGAGAAGAACCTGAGCGTAAACAGTACTATCAGCAACTAAAGCTTCAGTTGGAACAGCACGCTGCAGCAGAGGAGCGTTACTTTTATAACCCCCTCATTGAAGACGATGACACAATAGAAATGTCTCGACACGGTATTGCTGAGCACCACGAAATTGACGAACTTATTGAAACATTAGATCAGACGGAAATGTCGTCGCCGGCCTGGCTTCAGCACTTTAAAAATTTAAAGCATAAAGTCTTACATCACCTGGAAGATGAAGAGCAGGGATTTTTCCAGCGCGCAGGAAAGGTATTAAGTGAGTCCGAAAAGTCCAACTTAGGAAGTGATTATCGCCATATGATGAAAGAGAAAGGTTTGTAAAATCAGGAGAGGTTATTCCTCTCCATCGTCAAAATCTTCACCTTCAAGTTCATCATCTTCAATCAATGTACCCCAGCCATCGTATTCAACCTCACACTCATCGGCTATAGCGGCTATTTCCCTGACCTGGCGGTTTAGAATGTCGTTATCGAGCTCAGCATCTGTCACCGCCATAAATGCAAACCAGCGCTTGCCACGCTCGTCTTCAAACTCATCGGCATCGTCCACATGATACCCTTGCTTCACGAGTTCGACAGCGGCTTTTTCCAGCTTAGTGAAGTCCTGGCTGGCTAAGTGGTGTTCAATTTCATACAAGAGCTCAGTTTCAGCGCCGTCAGCTATCAAAGCCTGTACAGTTTCTTCACTTTGTTTAAGTAGATCATTAAGATCTCGGCTCATGACTTATCCTTTTCTGCCTGTTCTCGTTCGATACTTGCGTTTAACTGTTTAATTTTGTCATCCATGAGCTGATGGCAATGCCCGCTTAACTCACGTAAATTTTCACGCTGGTAGTTTGCAATTCGCACAGGCTCAAGAAAAGCAACTTTCAGCACACCATTATTCCAGCGGTTCATCTTTACCTTACCATGTAGCTCAGACACACAGACCGGAACCACGTCAACCTGAGCGCGGAACGCAGTATGAAATGCACCGTTCTTAAACGGCAACAGACCTCTTCCATAACTTCGGGTTCCTTCAGGAAACATCCATACCGAAATATCACGTTGCTTTATAGCATCCGCCGTTTGTCCTATGGTGCCATGAGCTTTTCCGGCGTTTTTTCTGTCAATCAGAATATTCCCTGCTAACCAATAAAGCCAGCCGAAGAACGGTATCCAGCGCAGGCTTTTCTTACCCACGGTAACGGTATTTTTGGGCAGCATTGCTGCAATGGTGAATATTTCCCAACTGTTCTGATGGTTACAGACAAAAACGTAAGGACCGCCCTTTTCAATGTCCGGGTGGCGGCTCACTTCAATTCGCATACCTAAAACTCGTATTGCCCACCCAAAAATATGAGCGAACCTGTAGGTATTATTGCGATGAAAGGGGCGGATTATACAAAATAAGCAACCGACCACACCAAACAACACAACAAATCCACCAAGAAATACCCATCGCAACAAGGCTAACATTCAAACTCCTCAATTAATCCTTGTCTTGCTCAACCACTATTTCGTCAACACGTTGTAACCCGCGCGGTAGTTTATTACCCCGGCGTCCGCGTTCTCCATAGTAATGTTCCAAATCTGCCGGTTTCAAAGTCAGCTTACGCTTACCCGCAATTAAAGTAATAGCTCTGTCCGGCGCAGCGGTTGCCAACGCAACCACATACTCTTCACGGGACTGTGCCCGCAAAGCAGGAATACTGATTAATTTGTTGCCTTTTCCTTTACTCAGTTGGGGCAAGTCTGCAACAGGGAATACCAACATCCGGCCTTCATTGGAAATGACAATGACTTTGTCTTCTTGCAAATCATTCACTTTATTGGGCGGCAGTATCTTAGCACCAGTTGGCAATGTGATAATGGCTTTACCGTTTTTATTACGGCTGACTAAGTCACTGAACTGGCAAACAAACCCATAACCAGCGTCGGACGCCAATAATAAATGGCTTTCGTCTTTAGCCATTAGAACGTGCTCAACGTTTTCGCCCGCAACTAAACTAAAGCGTCCGGTCAGAGGTTCACCCTGGCTCCTTGCTGATGGCAACAGATGAGCTTCACAGGAGAAGCTTTTTCCTGAAGTATCAAGAAATACCACAGGTTGATTACTCTTACCCTCAGCCGATGCCAGATAACTATCACCCGACTTATAACTGAGCTTCTCACCCTCAATATCATGACCTTTAGCAGAGCGTACCCAGCCTTTCTTAGATAACACAACTGTTACAGCTTCAGCCGGGGTTAAGTCGCGTTCACTTAAAGCTTTAGCTTCGGAGCGCTCAACAATTGGCGAGCGACGTTCGTCGCCATAAGTTTCCGCATCAGCTAGCAGCTCTTTCTTAATCAGTGTTTTCAAACGACGATCAGAGCCCAGTAAAGTCTGCAGCTTTTCGCGCTCTTTATTAAGCTCATCCTGCTCGCCGGTCAGCTTCATTTCTTCTAGTTTTGCTAAGTGGCGTAACTTCAGTTCCAGAATAGCTTCAGCTTGTTTATCCGATAATCCGAAGCGACTCATTAATTCGTCTTTCGGTTTATCTTCAGTACGGATGATCTCAATAACTTCATCAATATTGAGATAAGCAATGAGCAAGCCTTCTAAAATATGCAGGCGCGCCAGCACTTTATCTAAGCGATGCTGCAAACGTCGCGTTACTGTAGTCTGACGAAACTCCAGCCACTCTTTAAGAATGCCAACTAGCGGCTTCACTTTCGGCCGGCCATCTAAGCCCAGAATATTCAAGTTAACCCGGTACTGCTTTTCCAAGTCTGTTGTGGCGAACAGGTGATTCATTAACTGTTCTGTATCCACTCGATTTGAGCGAGGAACCACAACCAACCGGGTCGGGTTTTCATGGTCTGACTCATCACGCAAGTCCGAAACTAAAGGCAGTTTCTTCGCCTGCATTTGATGCGCTATTTGCTCTAATACTCTCGCACCTGATGCCTGGTGCGGTAGGGCCGTAATAACAATTTCACCATCTTCAATACTGTAGCAGGCACGCATTTTAATACTGCCGCGTCCTGTTTCGTAAAGCTTAGTGATGTCATCCGCTGGCGTAATAATTTCAGCGTCGGTAGGGTAATCCGGCCCCTTCAACACTTCCATAATATCTTCAAGCTGACTGCCTGGCTTTTCCAGCAACATTGCGCAGGCGTTAGCTACTTCACGAGCATTATGAGGAGGAATGTCCGTTGCCATACCGACTGCAATGCCGGTTACACCATTTAATAAAATATGTGGTAACCGCGCAGGCAGAACCTGAGGCTCTTTCATGGTGCCATCAAAGTTCGGTATCCAGTCGACCGTCCCCTGACCCAGCTCGCTGAGCAAGACTTCACTAAACTTAGACAGTCGGGCCTCAGTATAACGCATAGCCGCGAACGATTTAGGGTCATCCGGTGACCCCCAGTTACCCTGACCATCGACCAACGGGTGACGGTAAGTAAAAGGCTGAGCCATGAGCACCATAGCTTCATAACACGCGCTGTCACCATGAGGGTGAAATTTACCAAGAACATCACCCACGGTACGGGCTGACTTCTTATACTTAGCGAGTGCCGAGAGTCCAAGCTCTGACATGGCGTATACAATCCGTCGCTGTACCGGTTTTAAACCATCACCGATATTCGGTAGCGCCCTGTCCATGATCACGTACATGGAATAATTCAGGTAGGCTTCTTCCGTAAAGCGACTCAGTGGGCGGGTTTCTGTAACTTCCGTCGACATTCTGACTTCTCCTTGCTCACAAGTGCTTACAGTTCAGCCAAATCGGCCATGTTACCTTTGCTTTCCAACCAGGTACGGCGGTCCGCGGCTCGTTTTTTCGCTAAAAGCATATCCATCAGCTCTTCCATTACTTCGCCATCATCAATGGTCAACTGAACCAGCCGGCGGGTATTTGGATCCATAGTGGTTTCGCGCAAGGTTAACGGGTTCATCTCACCCAGACCTTTAAAGCGCTGAACATTCACTTTACCTTTGCGCTTTTCAGCCTCGATGCGATCTAAAATGCCCTGCTTTTCACCTTCATCCAGTGCGTAATATACGTCTTTGCCGACATCGACGCGATAAAGTGGTGGCATCGCAACAAAAATATGACCGTTTTTAACTAATGGCCTGAAGTGCTTCACAAACAGTGCGCAAAGCAAGGTTGCGATGTGCAAACCGTCTGAGTCGGCATCCGCTAAAATGCAAATTTTTCCATAGCGCAATTTATCTAAGTCGACAGTGTTGGGGTCAACTCCTACCGCAACCGAAATATCATGAATTTCCTGCGAGGCTAGAATTTGTTCGGGGTCAACTTCCCAGGTATTCAGAATTTTCCCCCGAAGCGGCATAACCGCCTGAAACTCACGGTCACGGGCTTGCTTCGCAGAGCCTCCCGCGGAGTCCCCTTCCACTAAGAACAATTCGCTTCGGCCAGGTTCCTGACTTGAGCAGTCGGTGAGTTTGCCGGGTAGCGCCGGGCCCTGCGTCACTTTTTTACGAACCACTTTTTTACTGGCTTTTAATCGTCTCTGCGCGTTGCTAATGCAAACATCGGCTAAAAGTTCAGCTTGGTCAGTATGCTCATTCAGCCAAAGGCTAAAGGAGTCTTTTACCACACCGGAAACAAAACTGGCAGACTGCCGCGAGGACAAGCGCTCTTTTGTTTGCCCTGCAAACTGAGGGTCCTGCATTTTGGTCGACAAAATATAGCTACAACGTTCCCACACGTCTTCCGGAGTTAACTTGACCCCTCGGGGTAACAGATTACGAAACTCACAAAACTCACGCATTGCCTCCAACAGGCCCTGACGTAGTCCATTTACATGGGTACCGCCCAGCGTGGTTGGAATTAAGTTAACGTAACTTTCAGAGACCCCTTCACCACCTTCCGGCAGCCAGGTAACAGCCCAGTCAACGCCTTCGGTTTGCGAGCTAAAACTACCATCAAAGGGTTCTTTCGGTAAGGTCGGTACATCCTTCACAGCCTCAACCAAATAATCTGTTAAGCCATCCTGATAAAACCAGGTATCTTCCGTGTCATCAATTTTATTACGGAAGGTTATTTTCAGACCAGGACATAGAACCGCTTTAGCGCGCAATATGTGCTTTAACTTGGTAACAGAGAATTTTGCAGAATCGAAATATTGAGGGTCCGGCCAAAAGTGAACTCGCGTACCGGTGTTTCTTTTTCCTACCGTCCCGGTTACTTTCAGCTCACTGACCTTATCGCCGTTCTCGTAGGCCATTTCATAAACTTGACCATCACGCTTAATGGTCAGTTCAACACGCTTGGATAAAGCGTTAACCACCGAGATACCGACACCATGCAAACCACCGGAGAATTGATAGTTTTTATTCGAAAACTTACCGCCAGCATGCAGTTTGCTCATGATCAGTTCAACACCCGGAACACCTTCTTCCGGATGAATATCCACCGGCATCCCCCGACCATCGTCGGTGGTTTCCAGCGACTGGTCCTGATGCAAAACAACAAGTAAGGTTTTGGCATGCCCCGCCAGAGCTTCATCGACACTATTATCTATAACCTCCTGACCCAAATGATTAGGTCGAGAGGTGTCAGTGTACATACCGGGGCGGCGCTGAACCGGTTCCAGTCCGTTCAGCACCTCAATGGAGTCGGATTTATAGTCTGTCATGAGTCCCTGTTTTTATTATTGGCTCGATCCACGAAAAGTGTGCTTCAATTTACCGCTAACTGGCGTCTATTTGAAGTAGTACGGCATAAATTTCTGAGCAGCTTCGCTCAGCTTAGGCTGAATATGGCCCTGCTTACGACACAAGGTTAACCAGTCGGCCAAAAATTGATTCACCTGATGCTTTTCATCCTGGTGTCGCATTTCACGGTTAGGCTGTTGATAACGAGCCGCTAAACGAGTAACCCCCTGACTGGAGATAATCTCTGCCATACGCACATCATGATATAACCGCACCGTCATTTTAGCATGCAGATAGTCTGCCCAGTCCGGTTTCAACTGTTCAATTTCAATGTCTGAGGTATAGCGCGCTTCACTCACGTTGCGCAAACTGAACGCTAAATGCTCACCAGCATATATTGTAACCTGAGCCTGAGACTCAAGTTGGGACAGCAGCGGCAATAGCCCTGCGTAGTTAAGTTCGTTCAGTCGGTGCAGTTCGGCCACATCGACAACATAGCGCTGTAGCATAGTAAAACCTCAGTTTGCTCCTAAACAGAGAACACCTTATCACGGTGTAACAACAACCATTGTAACCCAATTACGCTGGCTGCGTTGTTGATTTCTTCACGTTCAAGCATGCCAATAACTTCTGTTCTGGGTAAAACATGCACGCGTATATCTTCGTCTTCTTCAGGGAGCCCACCAAAGTCGGCTGCCGATTTACTATCAACTTCCGCAATATAAATGGTCAGTTTCTCGTCTGTACCACCCGGACTCGAATAATAACTTGTGGCGTAAATTAACCGCTTAGCTTTTAAACCGGCTTCTTCTTCCAGTTCGCGAGTTGCCACCTCCTCTGCACTTTCGTCAGCATCAAACATCCCGGCTACGAACTCAAACAGCCAAGGCCCGTTTTTGTCATCCAACGCACCGACCCTGAACTGCTCAAGCACCACGAGTTCATCCCGGACAGGATCATAGGGTATAACCACAACCGCATGCCCACGTTCCATCAATTCCCGGTCGATTGCCGGACTCCACTCACCAGAAAACAGTCTGTGTTGTAAAGAATAGCGATAAACTGACAAAAAACCTTGATAAAGCGGTGTCTTTTCCTTTACTTTCACATCATCTCGGTGAAAACGAATTGCCATACTAACGAGTCCTATTATTGAGCGTAACTGAAAACAAACATTCTGTTACACTTGAGCGAATTCTGAAACCATGTTTTTCTTAAAGTATCTGCGCAAATCATTTACACTGGTAATCATTCAGCGCTGTATGTAAACTATGCGCAATTATTGAACATTGCATGTCAAGTAACAGGAAACTGACTACCATGAAAAAGCATCTTTTGTCGGCAGCTGTCGGTCTGGCATTGACCACAGTCACTTTTACGTCAAATGCTGAAGATTTGGCTCAAATTTATCGCTTAGCGGTTGATAATGACCCGACCTTATTACGTGCAGCAGCAGAGCGTGACGCCGCACAAAAAGGTATCGATATTGCCAAGTCAGGGTTCCTGCCTCAGGTTTCGGGCGAAGCCGGTTACAGTGACTCAACAAGCGAATCACCGCAAGTTTTTGAGTCAGGCATTCAAGTTTTTGATAGTGACAGCAGTGGCTGGCAAGCTGGCATTACGCTGAACCAGAGTATTTTTGACTGGAATGTCTGGAGAAACGCCGACATCGCAGAGAAGCAAGCCTACCAGGCAGAAGTGGCCTACAGCAATGCTCAGCAAGACTTAATGCTGCGGGTTGTTAATGCATACTTCCAGGCTCTTCAAGCCCGTGATGATTTATCTTTCGCCGAAGCCGAGAAAAAAGCTATTGAGCGCCAGCTTGAACAAACCAAACAACGCTTTTCAGTAGGCTTAACAGCTATTACCGATGTTCACGAAGCACAGGCCCAATACGACAGCGCTGCCGCCCGTGAGATTCAGGCTCGCAATGCGGTTGAAATTGCACTAGAAGACATTCGCGAAATTACCGGCCAATACCCGCAAACATTGGCTGCTTTAGATACCGAAACCTTTTCACCAAGCAACCCGGCGCCAGAAGATGTTCGTCAGTGGGTAAAAAAAGCTGAAAATGGCAACCTGAGCCTATTGGAAAGCAAAGTTCAGGTAGACATTGCTGAGCAGCAAATTAAGCTACGCCAGGGTGGTCATTATCCTACAGTCTCACTTCAAGCCAGCTATTCTACATCGGACACAGAGCGCACAATTACTAATGAGAATGGTCAGCAGACTACAGACTTGCCTCGTCTGGACAGCCGCTCTATTGGCCTGAATGTCAGCGTACCTATCTTCTCCGGTTTCCGTACTTCAGCTGAAGTTGCTCAGGCACGCGACAACTACGTGGCCAGCAGCCAGCAAATGGTTCAGACGCGTCGTAATATTGAACGCGAAGTGCGTAATGCCTACTACGAAGTTTCAGCTTCTATTGCCAGTATTAATGCATTTCAACAGTCAGTTGTTTCTGCCGAGAGTGCATTGAAAGCAACTGAAGCCGGTTTTGAAGTCGGTACTCGTACTATTGTTGATGTACTGGATAGTACCCGTAACCTCTATAATGCAAAACGCAACTTATCTGAAGCTCGTTATGGCTACATCCGCCAAATTCTGCGCCTTGAACAAGCCGCGGGACAACTACAAGAACAAGACCTGCTAGCAATAAACAGCAGCCTTTCTGAAAATGTAGAAGGCACTGCTGCTGACTAACAGAGCAGACCAGGGCACCACCGCTTATAGGTGGTGCCTTATTTCAAATGTTTTATGTTACTATCCGCGATAATTGACGAATAATTAGCGGCATCTGTTGTGATCGAACCTCCCAAATTTAAACTCTATTTTCTGCACCCCAAGTTTTGGCTAACCTGGCTTGGTGTCTTTGTCCTTTATAGTGTGTCCTGGTTACCATACCGCCTGCAGCTTGCTATGGGCAGAGGTTTAGGCTTGCTGTTTAAAAAGCTCATGCCGCGTCGGGTTAACATTGCCCGAACCAACTTGAAGCTCTGTTTCCCTAATTACAGCGATGAAAAAATTGAAGCGTTGCTGACCGAAAATATGAAAAACACCGGTATCGCTTATTTTGAAATTGGCATGGCCTGGTGGTGGCCAAACTGGCGAATTAAACGAAAGCTGCACGTTCATGGTGAGGAACACCTTCGAAAAGCTCAGCAAGACGGCAGCGGTATTTTGTTATTGCTTTTTCACTTCCTTAGTCTGGAGGTTCATGCGCGGCTGCATGGCTTTGTCGAGCCAGCCGTTGGCTTGTACCGTCCACACAATAATGCGGTAATGGAGTTTTTGCAGACTCGCGGACGCGGGCGCTCAAACAAGTACATGATTCAACGTCGCGATGTTAAAGCCATGATGAATGCTCTGACTCAAGGCGACATCGCTGGCTACCTGCCGGATCAAGATTACGGACGCCGTCGCGTTGAGTTCGTCAAGTTTTTCGAGGTACCGGATACCTCCACCACCTTAGGCACCATGCTTTTTGCACGTAACCCTAACTGCAAGGTAATGGTCAGTCGCTGTGTCAGACGTGACGACGGTCGTGGTTATGACCTTTATTACGAAACGCCGCTTGAAAACTTCCCTACCGGCAATGATAAAGCCGACGCGGAGCGGGTTAATCAATTAGCCGAACAAGCAATACTGAAAGCGCCGGAACAATACCTCTGGGTTCACCGACGTTTTAAAACACGTCCTGACCCTGATATGCCAAGCTATTATTAGTGATCTTCCAGTAATTGGTTCCAGCAGTCGAGTACAGCCTGACGCTCAGCATCCAGGTTGTGCTCTTCCAGCAATTGCTCACCTTGTAGCGCCAAAGCATGACTCTCGCAACGAAAAATTTGAAAAGCGTTAATCAAATTTTGTGCATTCACCTCAGACAACAAATGTAACTGTTGCGCCTCAGTCAGAAGCCTGACGTTATCACTGTATTGGCATAGCTCGGGATGCTTATGCGCATGGCGTAGTACAATGTACTGAGTTATAAACTCAATATCCGCAATGCCGCCCGCATCCTGTTTTAGGTCAAACATGCTGCTGTTACGTTGTGCTAAATGCTCTCGCATTTTCTCACGCATCTCCACAATACTTTTGCGCAATTCCTTCTCATCTCTGGGCTGAGACAAAATACTGCGGCGTATATCCATAACAGTTTCACGTAATGCCGGAACTCCAAATACCGGTCTAGCCCGAACCAGCGCCTGTAATTCCCAGGTCCAGGCATCGTCCCTTAGGTAACGGGCAAATGAGTTTACCTGAGTCACCAGCAACCCCGCCTGGCCTGACGGACGTAAGCGCAAATCAACGTCGTACAAAATGCCAGCTACGGTCCGGGTGGTAAATAGGTGCAGAATCCGTTGTGCAAGACGCAAGTAAAACTGTTGAACTTCTATCGGTCGTTGGCCATCAGTTTGGCCCTGATAATTGGCATCTGTAACAAAAACAAGATCGAGATCAGAGCCATAACCTAATTCCTGACCACCAAGCTTTCCGTAGCCAAGTACGGCAAAACCTGTATTGTCGACACTGGTGCCCTCAGGCTTGCCATGCTTTTGTGTCAGATGATGCCAGGCAAGACCAACTACCTCAGCGATAATGGCTTCAGCCAGCGCGCTTAAGTGGTCACTGACATTCATCAGTTCAAGAACGCCACTAATATCCGCCGCCGCGATTTTTAACTGCAACGCTTGCTTGGCTTGCCGTAAAGCATCCATCTGCGTTTCTAAATCTTGCTCGGGAATTCTCACCAAATACTCTCGCAGCACCGACGCATAATCTTTCGATTCCGGCAGACTGTAGAGCTGTTGTGGGTCGATAAGCTCGTCTAAAAGTATGGGATGTAACGCGAGCTGCTCAGAAATCCACGGGCTTGCCATGCACAACTTGCATAGCTGTTCGCGCGCACCGGGGTTTTCCGCAAGCAGCTCAATATAGGCTGTACGGCTCATCACCGCTTTAATAATGGATAACAGCCTTTCCAGCAGACGTTCCGGATGCTGATGCTGAATTGCGTGGCGCAGCATCATTGGCATTAAGCGAGCTAAAGCGGCTCGTCCCCGGGGACCAGAGCTACGGCGTCGGCTTTCCTGACGGAAATTCTTAATTTGCGTCCATAAAGCTTGAGGTTCGTTAACCCCTTCGCTTTCCAAAATCTCTATCGCCGCATCGTCATCCAGCATATCCTGCCATAGAACCTGCAAACTCTGCTCATCTTCGTCATCTTCTGACTCGGCACCAACCACCTGCTGAAATTCACTATGAATGCGAGCCATACATTGATCGATTTTATCCTGCAGCTCTTGCCAGTTTGGCTCATCTAACATAGTGCCTAAGCGCTCGCGACCCAGCTCATCAGAGGGCAGTTGCTGAGTTTGTTGATCATCTATTTGCTGCAGACGATGCTCTATAACACGCAAATATTCGTAATCTCCCAGCAACTGACTGGCTTGCTTCTGATCAATTAAGTCCAACTCAGTCAGCTCATTCATCGCTTTATAAACCGAACGTGTCTGTAAGGACTTTTCCTGTCCCCCGCGAATAAGCTGGTGCGCCTGAACAATAAACTCGACTTCTCTGATGCCACCGGCACCCAACTTTATGTTATTTCTCACGCCTTGGCGGCGAGTTTCCTGTGTAATGAGAAGCTTCATTTTACGCAGGGCTTCAATGGCACCAAAATCGATATAGCGACGATAAACGAAAGGTCGTATTAATTGCTGAAAAGCCTGCTGATATTGTTCATCAGCACCTATCATCCGGGCTTTTACCATGGCGTAGCGCTCCCAGTCACGCCCTTGCTCCTGATAATAATGCTCTAACGCGTTAATACTGGTCACTAAAGGACCAGACTGACCAAAAGGCCGAAGCCTCATATCAACCCGGAAAACCTGGCCGTCGGCGGTCGTTTCATCGAGTAAACCAATAAGCGACTGCGCCAATCGTTTATAAAAAACACCATGCTCTAAGTTACGGCCCGGCCCCTGAGTCTCACCTTGCTCAGGGAACGCAAAAATAAGATCGATATCCGACGAAAAATTGAGTTCTTTTCCGCCCAGTTTGCCCATACCAATAACCAACAACGGCATGAGGTTGCCCTCAACATCAAGCGGCTTCCCATGACGGCTAATATAACGCTCGAACAGCCAACTCAGGCTTTCACTGATTGCGGCGTCCGCAATCGCACTATAGTGAGCCAGAGATTCTTTTAGAGAAAGTTGTTGTAAAATATCAGCCGCGGCCAGCCTCGCCATCCAACAATGACGCAATTGGCGGAGACACTTCTTGGCATCCTCTTCACTATTTAAAGACTCTAACGCCTTTGCAATATAGGCTTCATAGCCATCCACCTCGGGCAACTTAATGGCTGTCTCACTACCAACAAAAAACTCAGTTGCCAACTGACCAGGGTAGCTTTCCGCCACGCGGCCTATGAATGGGCTTACAGCAAATAAAGACCTTAGCAGTTGCTGCTGTTCATTGTTTAACACAGTATCGGAGGCAACATCCTGGTAGCGTTGCCAGGCCACCTCACTTTCATTAAGTAATTCTTTGCCGGGAGTCAGCATAACTACCTTAATTCATCCAATAGGGTTCACGTTTCAGGGCTGCTTTTCGCGAGTACTCCAGGGCTTTCAACAAGGATTCACGCTGTACCTTTTGCCACTCCATTAACTTTTCATCAATTTCGTCGTCACGTTCTTTGATACGTTCATGCAAAATATGCAGCGCCGTAATTTCACGGATGCCTCTTGCTAAATCTTGCCACGGCAGGCGAAATTTCTCCCTTAAGTCAGGATCAAACAAATGGCCAAAGCAAGTCCCCATAAGCAGGCTGTTTTGCAAGGGTGTCAGCAGTTTCAGATAGCCTTCTTCATTTAGCCGCTCGTGCTCTGAGAAAGCCGTCTGCACAAGCTGCCAGTCACTTTTCAATAGCTGGCTACTCCAAGGTAAAACCGGCTGCTCCAGCTCTTCTGTCATTTCTTCTTTGAAAAGAAATTCAGACAGTTCCAATAACGTTTTCTGATAGCTGACTGAGTGAACTAGCTCCGAAACTTCCGTCAGCCTTATCACGTCCTCCTGGCTATTAACCAGGGACTCATAAAGCTTGTTGTAGCGCTTAAGCGCGCGGTGATAGGCACCGTCTTCAGCGGTTAATTCATCCAGCCCTTCAAAACGCTTTAACCACTGGAGCTTCGTCATTATTTGCGAGATATTGGTCAGTAACCGACGCTCGCCGACACCATTCTCAATCAGCTGTTCCAGTACAACCCGCACCATTTGAATGCCATCTGCCATGCCCTGCACAGCTCTTACACTGGGCTGAAATTCCAGGCAGGCTTCATTATGCTGCCAATGGCGTAGCCCCGACTCTAACGACCGGTACAACGCCTGACCGACATTGTATTCGGACTTTAATGGCACATAATGCATCTGCGTGAATGGCTCAAGCAGGCTTTTTCCTGCTAATAAATAACCTCTTGCAGCTTTACTGAGGGAGCCTACTCTCGCGCCCGTTTTTTTAACCAGTTCATTTGCCAGCCGGTAGGCCTCAGTTAAGGAACCCTTTTGTACTTCCAGCTCAATTTCAGCTATAGATTCACGTTGCTCCCCGGATTCAATATGACCGTCATCAAAAACCATTTCGATAACACCCTCACCACTGGGGAGCCGCCATTGAGTGCGCGTAAAATCAGTAACAAATAAGGTGTCCAGGTCACGTTGAATATCGTATACCGGGAAGTCATCCGGCCATATTTCGTTGTCAAATAAGGTTAAGTCGGGCTTGTCAGTGTCAACATTAATATTGTACTCAGGCCTTTGATGCATGCCGCCTGTAACCCGGCCAGCCAGTTTGATCGTTTGCTCTTTATGATCTTTATAGCTACGTATCCGTAATCCAATATCGAACTGACGTAAACGCAAATCGGATGTGTCAAAGTAAGCGTTTGTAAGTTCAAACTGCTCTTTATTGGGCTTAGCCTGATTAGCATCCGCCAACGACTGGCAGACTTCGAGTGCTTTTTCTCGTTGTTCCGGAGCAATCAGTAATTTGAGCTCAACTTCTTGTGACATAAATCGATTCCGATGCGTTTAATAAGTTAGATTAAAGGTACTGGCTTGGCGGCTAACGGTCAACAAACACGGGCATTTAGTTCACTTGACACTAGGGGTGAAAAGTTGCAACGTGAGATCCGACCATAAAGAGTCTTTACCAGCGCAAGAATAAGCTTATACTTGCGCTGATTCCCGACATTGGGGAAGCACGCCGAGCTTCGGCCTGGCTATACAGGAGATGCTATGTTCAAAGCGAGTGAGGTGCTATCCAAACAGCATCAGGCTGAGGACTTAAAGTCCTTACAGCAGGCAATTACTGACAATTATATTGTCGATGAAGACCAATATATGCGTGAGCTACTGCCGCTGGTTCCTGCCGATGATGATACGGTTAGCGCAGTTACCGAGCGCGCAGCTAAATTAGTTGAGCAAGTGAGGGAACGGGCAGATAACGGCGTTGTTGACGCCTTTTTGCAAGAGTACAGCCTGGATACTAAAGAAGGTATCATTTTAATGTGCCTTGCCGAGGCATTATTGCGTATACCCGATGGTTATACAGCAGACGCATTAATTCAGGACAAACTTTCCGGTGGAGACTGGCAAAAACACATGGGCCAGAGCGCCTCATGGTTAGTCAACTCGGGCACCTGGGGCCTGGCACTGACTAACAGTGTGACTAACCCTACCGGTAAACCCATGGAAACACCACGTGGTGCTTTCCGACGTCTTGTCCGTAAATTGGGTAAACCGATAATTCGCAAAGCGACTTATACCGCCATGCAAATTATGGGTAAGCAGTTTGTGTTGGGACGTACCATTGAGGAAGCCCTGAAAGAAAGTCGTGACAACCGCGACAAAGGCTACACTCACGCTTACGACATGCTTGGTGAAGCCGCATTAACCATGAAAGATGCGAACTATTACAAGCAGCAGTACGTCAACTCAATCAAAACCATTACCAAAGAAGAATTTAACAACCCTGATGCACCACGACCGACTATTTCAATTAAGTTGTCGGCATTGCATCCTCGCTATGAATCAGCGAACCACGAACGTGTGTTGACTGAGCTTGCCACCACCTTAACTGACCTGGTTAAGCTGGCGAAAGAAGCCGATGTTGGCGTGACCATTGATGCCGAAGAGGCCGATCGTCACGAGTTATCGCTGGAGCTGTTTGAAAAAGTCTATCGCAGCGGTGTCTGCAAAGGCTGGCCTCGATTTGGTCTGGTGGTCCAGGCGTATTCAAAACGTGCCCTACCGACTTTATGCTGGATAACGGCTCTGGCAAAAGAGTGTGGTGACGAAATTCCGGTGCGACTCGTTAAAGGCGCCTATTGGGATAACGAAATTAAGTGGACTCAGGAAAATGGTCTGCTTGGCTATCCGGTGTTTACCCGCAAGTCTCACAGTGATATTTCATACTTGGCTTGCGCACGCTATTTGTTAAGTGATGATACTGACGGAGCCATTTATCCGCAGTTCGCTACTCACAATGCACAAACCTTTGTGGCCATTGAACAAATGAACGAAACCCATAAGCGGCGTATTGAATATCAACGCTTACACGGAATGGGTGACAGCTTATACGACACCATAATGGATCAAAACCCCGGCATGGTCGTGCGCATCTATGCGCCAGTTGGCCCCCACAAAGATTTGCTGCCGTACTTGGTTCGTCGTCTGTTAGAAAACGGTGCTAACTCGTCGTTTGTTCACAAGCTGTTAGATGCAGATACGCCAGTCAATGAACTGGTAGAGCATCCTATGAAAACAGCTTCAGGTTACGAAAAGTACGCAAACAGCAAAATTCCACTTCCCCCGCAAATGTATGGGGATCGCACAAATTCGTTAGGATTGAATATGAATATTCACTCACAAGCAGATGATTTTATTGCAGCGGTTCAACAGTACCGTGACAAACAATGGCAAGGCGGTCCCATCGTTGATGGAAAAACCGTAGAAACCGACCATCATGTCAGTATTACCAGCCCTCAGGAAACGTCCAAAAAGGTTGGACGCATTTACTGGGGTGATAAGAAGCTTTCTGAGCAGGCATTACAAAGTGCCAACGCCGCCTACAAATCCTGGCGCGATGTGCCAACCGAAGAACGCGCGAAATGCTTAGAGAAGTTCGCTGACTTAATGGAAGCTAACCGCAACGAACTTATCGCTCTCTGTTCGGTAGAAGCAGGCAAAGGATTACAGGACGGTATTGACGAAGTTCGTGAGGCCGTCGACTTTTGTCGCTACTACGCTAATCAAGCTCGCGAACTGATGGGTAGCCCTATTCAGTTGCCAGGCCCGACAGGCGAAGACAACGAACTCTTTGTTGAGGGTCGTGGTACCTTTATCTGTATCAGTCCATGGAACTTCCCGTTAGCAATTTTTGTCGGTCAGGTTGCAGCGGCTTTAGTTACCGGTAACTCGGTTATTGCCAAACCGGCGGAACAGACTGGTTTAATTGCCTACCGCGCGGTGCAATTGGCTTTAGAAGCTGGTATTCCAGGCAATGTATTGCACTTTATGCCGGGCAGTGGTGCTGAGGTCGGTAGCTACTTAACCAGCCAGGAAGATATTGGCGGTGTTTGCTTTACCGGTTCAACTTACACGGCTCAGGCAATTAACCGTGCATTGGCAGCACGTACAGGCCCAATCGTACCTCTGGTAGCTGAGACGGGCGGACAGAACGCCATGATGGTTGACTCCACCGCTCTGCCAGAGCAGGTTGTCACCGATGTAGTTGCCAGTGCTTTCCAGAGCGCCGGACAACGCTGTTCAGCTCTGCGCGTTCTGTTTGTGCAGGATGACGTGGCTGACCGTATTATCGACTTGCTACGCGGCGCTATGGAAGAATTGCAGGTTGGCGACCCATTGCTGCATGAGACCGACGTCGGTCCGGTTATTGACGGTATCGCCAAAACCAACCTGGAGCAGCACATTTCTGACATCCAGCAGGCGGGCCGCTTAATTGCTCGTGCCCCAATGCCGGATTACGCTATGGGCGGCACCTTTGTTGCTCCAACAGCGATAGAAATTGACAGTATTAGCCAACTGGTAAAAGAGAACTTTGGACCAATACTGCATGTAATACGCTACAAAACCAGCGAAATTGATGACGTCATTGATAGCATCAATAACACGGGTTTTGGTTTAACCTTCGGCATTCATAGCCGTAACGAAACCTTTGCGTACGATGTTGCTAGCCGTATCGATGTGGGTAACGTCTATATTAACCGTAACCAGATAGGCGCAATTGTCGGTGTGCAACCATTTGGTGGCCGAGGCATGTCAGGTACCGGGCCGAAAGCCGGTGGTCCACATTACCTCACCCGTTTTATTACCGAGAAAACTCGCAGTGATAACATTACTGCTGTTGGTGGTAATGCAACCTTGCTGTCTTTAGACGACAATTAAAGACACACTAGGAAATAAAAAAAGCCAGCGAGAACTCGCTGGCTTTTTTATTTTTATTCTTCGTAATTTTTCAATTCTATTTGGTAATTATCCAACTGCTGCCTGAGGCTATCATTAAAAACGATAATAATTTCCTGCCGGCGTCCTTTTTCATCAGCAAAACTCAACCCGGCCAAGTCTTTCTCGTACCGGTGTAATACCGGTGGTTTATCGAGCTGATAAGTTCTTGGTGGCAAAATCAGGCGCTTTTCTGTCAATTCAAGATCACGATAAAACGCAGCCGGTTGCAGTGGCCTGAATTTAACCACAATCGCCATAACAATCGCCATGGTCAGCAGCGCGCCAGTGATAATAATCCACAAAGGAACTGCATCACCAATATACATTGCCATCCATATCGCCAAAAAGAAGCCGCCCCAGGCTTGGGGGCGGCGACTGTCACGATAAAACGTCAGTGTTGTGTCTTGCGATTTTTCGTTTTTAGAAGTCATCGTCACTGTGTAAATAAAGGCTTTCGCTGCCGTCTTTTATCGCTAATGCCAGGCTATGAATACGTGGCAAAATACGCGCAAAATAGAAACGGCCGGTTTTTGCCTTGGTTGCCAAATAGGGTTTCTTATTTACCAGTGGCTCAGCCGCTATAGCCATCTTCAACCACAAGTAAGCGTAGGAAACATAACCCACCAGATGCAGATACTCAACCGCTACGCTGTTAACCAGGTTCTCGTCACCAGCAGCCTTTTGCAGTACTTCCTCGCTGACACCATTCAGTATATTCAGCGCCTGCTGCAATTGCTCACGCTGCTTGATCCAGTCATTGCCGGTAGCAGCTTCATCCAGAAAACTCTGAATTTCTTCATTCAACGGCTGCAATAGTTTGCCCTGCGAACCAAACACCTTACGACCCAATAAATCCAGTGCCTGAATACCGTTTGTACCTTCATAAATTTGCGCTATACGAGTATCACGAACCAACTGCTCCTGGCCCCACTCTCTGACATAACCATGGCCGCCAAAAACCTGCTGCCCGTGAATCGTGCACTCTAGCCCGGTATCGGTTAAAAAGGCTTTAGCGACAGGTGTCAATAACGCGACCATAGCGTCTGCTTTTTGTCTAACCTGCTCATCTTCAGCGTATTTTGAACGGTCGAGCTGCTGACCCACCCAGGTAGAAAACGCACGACCACCTTCAGTAAGCGACTTCATGGTCAGCAACATACGGCGCACATCGCCGTGCACTAAAATTGAGTCAGCTTCGGCCTGGTCGTTGCGAGTTGCCTTAGCGCCACGTCCCTGAATGCGATCTTTAGCGTATTCCAGAGCATTCTGGTACGAACGCTCTGCAGCTCCCAACCCCTGAATGCCAACACCCAGACGCTCATAGTTCATCATAGTGAACATAGCCGGCAGGCCACGATGCGGCTCACCGACCAACCAGCCTTTTGCGCCGTCAAAATTCATGACACAGGTCGCTGACCCATGAATACCCATCTTGTGTTCAATTGAGCCACAGCTAACGGCGTTACGCTCAGTCAGGTTACCTTGCTCATCGGATAAAAACTTAGGCACCACAAACAACGAAATGCCTTTTGTACCAGCCGGAGCATCAGGTAATTTGGCCAACACTAAATGAACGATATTCTCAGCTAAATCGTGTTCGCCACCGGTGATGAATATCTTAGTACCACTGATAGAAAAACTACCGTCTTCAGCTGGTATCGCTTTACTGCGAATGATCCCTAAATCGGTTCCGGCATGAGATTCTGTCAGGCACATGGTTCCTGTCCACTCACCTGATACCATGCGCGGTAGATAATGATTTTTCAGTTCTTCACTACCATGCGAGTTAATTGCCATGATAGCGCCGGAGGTTAAGCCCGGGTAAAGAGAAAAGGCGATATCGGCACTGCAAAGCATTTCTTCGTACTGGGCAGACAAAGACTTCGGTAACCCCATGCCGCCAAAATCCGGATTTGCTGTTACGCCAACCCAACCGCCTTCGGCCAATTGACGGAAGTTCTCTTTGTAGCCTTTAGGTGTTGTCACTACCCCATCGTCAAATTTCACGCCTTCTTCATCGGCTTCACGGGCCAGTGGTGCCACTAAGTTTTCAGCGACCTTTGCACCTTCATCCAAAATAGCCCCAGCCGTTTCAACATCCATCATGTCGGCAAGTTCAGGGGTTTGCTGCCAGTCGTCGGCAACACGGAAAACATCATGCAGGACAAAATCCATATCGTCGCGGGGAGCTCTGTAGTCAGCCATATCATTACCTCTTGTATGAATCACACAGGCATTCAAACTAATAATTTAAACGCCCGTTTAAACTTTATCGCACAAGAGTATGAATCCCTTTGCGGGATGTCAATAATTTCTATGGTTGCCAGTCTTCTAAAGCGGCTTGTGAGAATGCTTGTGAATCCATCACCAGCACCACTTTCTGCGGCTCTATTCTCAAAATAGTCAATTGATTCAACGCATCGCCCTCGTATAACCGCTGACCATTGAGTTCAATCCATCGCTGAGACGCACTGGAACGGTACATATGGCTGTCATAGCTAAACGCTGGAACCTGTCGCTGAAATGAACGCGAAAGCTCACCTAATGGCGGAATAACGCTGGTATCGGCCTGATTATTGTTATTACTACCGGTATCATTTACTGCGGCTTCAAAACGCTGTAACAAGTCGGGCGACACCGCAGACAAGTCGAGAGCTTCGCGCTGTGGTTCTGTCTGCTCGGGCTCAGCCGCATCCGCGGAAGATGTATCCGGCGAGTCTGAGCTCGTAGCAACCTGTGTTGTTTCTTCTTGCGGTTCAGCATCCCAGCTTATCGCTTCAACTGTTTCGATTTCCCCCCAACTAAAGCGCTCCGCTGCAATAGCTTCAGGGTTCGGTTCCTTCTCGAGCCACTGTGCGGCTCCTGCTCCCAACACTCCCCCGACAACAATTACTGCGGGCCATATTAGCCATCCCCAACGTCGGGTACTGTTCTCGGTGGCCATTAAAGAGGCGTCTAATATTGACCGTTGTTTTAATAGCGGCGACTGCTGTTGCTTTAGTGCTTTTAATAAGGAGGACATGACTAACTCTCTTTACTCGCTCTTTTATTCAATCTAGGCCCAAAATCTGAAGCTCTTGAGGCCAGCCATGCCATCGTTGCTTCATCCAACTTGCCTGTCACACGCAGTCCCTGGCTCTTTTGCAACGCTTTAAACTGCTCCTCAGATGACTTTTTTTGCCACTCTGAACTTACATGTTTTCGCACTTGTTCGCGCACCCACCGTTCTTTTTCCTCTGCACTGTCTGTCAGCGGTTTCTGGTACAAAATTAAGAAGGCACCATTCCAGCCGTTTGTATCTATTGCCGTACCATCGGTAACCAGATTCGCCATTTTGTCGCGCTTATAAAGTAATGCCGGATAATTAATACTGCGCAACTGCTGTAAACTTTGGCTCAACTCCAGACAAGCAAGATCATATTGCTCTACCCACTCACAAAAATCGGTGTCTAACGGAGGTTCCGGTAACCCCCACACACTGGCCAGCTCTTTTGCCGCCTTATATTGCATGATGATTGTCTCATCCGGCGCTGGCTCAGTATCTTCGAGCAGGCTATAGCTTCCTATAGCACTGGCCACTAATAAGATAAATGCACCGGCCCAGCGCCAGATAGGCGAACGATGCCTAACGCGGCTTTTTCCGGCGACCGGACCATTCAGCTCGGCATGTGCTTGTTGTAGATGTCTTGGTAAAACTTCGGCACTTGATTCCGTATACGCCGCCAGCAGTGCCCGGTCACAATACAGGTTCAATAAACGGGGAATACCCTGCGTCAATTGATGTGCTTTACGTCCTGCAGCTGCGCTGAAAAGTGGCCTATTCGCCCCTGCCACCTGAAGTCGATACGCAATATAACGTTGCGTATCTTGTTCTGTCAGCGGCAACAGATGATAACGGGCGGTAATACGTTGCGCCAACTGACGCAGCTCCTGCCTACGTAATAAATCCTGAAGCTCAGGCTGACCAATTAAAATCACTCGCAATAACTTTCGATCATGAGTTTCTAAATTGGTTAATAATCTCAGTTGCTCAAGAACCTGCGGGCGCAGATGCTGAGCTTCATCAATAAGCACCACACACTGGCGGCCATCATCGTTGGCTTTCAGGAAAAACTGGCTGAGCTTGTCAGTTAGCGTTTTACGAGTGGCGGATCGTTTCTGATAACGGATACCGAACTCATCACACAAACTGGCAAGCAGTTCGTCCTCATTCAGCATCGGATTTAAGATAAAGGCGGTTTCAGTCGACTCGGGTAATTGTTCCAGCAAAGCCCGCGATACCGTGGTTTTTCCCGTGCCCACTTCTCCGGTCAATAAAATAAAGCCACCACTGCCCTGCAGCCCTTGCGTAAGGTGCGCTAAAGCTTCCTGATGCCGTTCACTCAGGTAAAGGTAGTTTGGGTCCGGGGCAATAGAAAAAGGCTCTGCCTGAAGACCAAAATAGTTTTGATACATATCGGTCCGCTACTGTGCTGATGTTATTATTTGTCCAACAGTGTAACGACTTGCTTGCACATCGACCAGTGATTCGACATGATCATGCCAAACAAAGTTGAGGTGAACAGTGGAAGTCTATTTAGTCGGTGGCGCAGTACGCGATAAACTCCTTAAATTACCCGTGCATGAACGCGACTGGGTAGTCGTTGGTGCCCGTTCAGAAGAGCTGCTGAGCCAAGGCTTCCAGCAGGTGGGAAAAGACTTCCCGGTGTTTCTGCATCCGGATACGCACGAAGAATATGCGTTAGCCCGTACCGAGCGAAAATCCGGTAAGGGTCACACAGACTTTACAGTTTACGCCTCTCCAGAGGTTACTCTTGAACAAGATCTTGCGCGCCGTGACTTAACCATTAATGCCATTGCACAAAGTGAAGAGGGAACAATTATCGACCCTTACAAAGGTGTGCTGGACCTTGAGGCTCGTAAACTGCGACATGTATCAGAAGCTTTTACAGAGGACCCTCTACGAGTTTTGAGAGTTGCACGGTTCGCGGCTCGTTTTGCACATTTAGGGTTTACTGTGGCTGCAGAAACCCAGCAGCTACTGCAACAGATGTCGGAAAGCGAAGAGCTCAGTCACTTAGTTCCCGAGAGAGTCTGGAGAGAATGGGAAAAAGCGCTGTTAAGCGAAACACCTTCCGTCTTCTTAAACTTACTTAAAAGTATCGACGCACTGCCCCAGGTTTTACCGGGTATCACGGCAGGTGATAGCCAGCTGCAAAGACTCAACAGGACTTCAGCTTATTCAGATTCGGCAATACTGCGTTTTGCCTGTTTATTTGTAGAGCAAAAAACACCCGATGATATCAAGCAATTTTGTCGCCGATTGGCTATTCCAAATCACTACCGCGACGCCGCGACCCTTGCCAGGAATAATGAACTATTTATAACCCAGGCTAAGCTTCCTGAGGCAGAGTCGCTTTCGGCCACTTTAAAACAAATTGACTACTGGCGACGCCCGGAAAAACTCGAGCAGTTACTTCAATTAAGGGAAGCCGAATTTAGTCAGTCAGAACAAAAAAAAGCGATTGCTGACCAGCACCAAAAACTGCGCTTAGCTGCCCAGAAAGCGTCAACTCTTAATGCTCAGGCTTTGCAGCAACAAGGACTCACCGGTAAAGCACTTGGCAATGCACTGCGTGAACAACGCGAGCAAATACTTGCAGAGGCGCTGGTTTAACCCTCCAGCCAGCGAGTATCTTCAATGGGTTCCAACTGCTGCGGCGCCTGCTTGTTGGACTCCTGATACTGTTTCCACAGTTGCTGATAGCTGATTTTCAAAACAGGATGCAGAAGATCACCGGCAATTTCAGCTAACGGCCAGAGAACAAAGGCGTTTTCAAGGATCTCAGCACGTGGTAATTGCGGCTGTTGCGCTCGTATTACATTGTCATAAAGCAGCACGTCAATATCCAGCGTCCGAGGACTGTATTTGGCACTCTCAGGCACTCGTCCGTTTTGCTGCTCAATGCGCTTACACTCAGCTAAAACCTCGGTAACAGTGCGGCTTGTTTCCACCTCTACCACCAGATTGTAAAAATCGCTGCCGGAAAAACCAACCGATTCACTGCGGAAAATTCGCGAACGCTGACGCCAGCCAAAGCTTTTGGCAATTGCTTCTAAGCCGGCACGAATGTGTTTTTCACGATCCGTATTAGAGCCTATTCCGAGAAAAACTTGCGCCACAACTTATCCTCTTAACCGAACGGACTGTCAAACACGCTTCGGCGAACCGTAACTGCGACATTTTTTGCATTGGGCACTGCTCCGGGCTTAGCTACGCGCACTTCAACATTCTGAACACCAAACTCATTCAGAATTAAGGTAGCCACCCCTTCAGCAACGGTTTCTATTAACTGTCGCGGCTTTTCTGCAACCCATGCCGAAACCCGTTCGCTCACCAGAGCGTAGTCTAAAGCGTCATCGATATCATCGGTGGTCGCTGCACGTTGATTGTCCCAGCTCATTTGAATATCCAGCACTAACTGCTGTTTTCTTTCTTTTTCCCAGTCGTAAACGCCAATAATGGTGTCTATCGTTAGACCCTCAATACTGACGACATCAATATCTGCTTGTTCCATTTGTGTTAACCCGTGGTAATTGCCCAAAAAACCGCTTATTCTAGGGACATTGACTTTTAATCGCAGTCTACCTTAACCAACGAGGGATTCGTACCCCATGACAGCGCTTACTTTACTGATGATACTTTCAGCCTACCTTCTGGGCTCTATCAGTAGCGCTGTAGTTATCTGCCGGCTTTGGGGGTTACCTGACCCGCGCAACGAAGGCTCCGGCAACCCGGGAACAACCAATGTTTACCGGGTGGGTGGAAAAATCCCCGCATTATTAACCCTTTGGTTCGATGTCTTAAAAGGTATGGTCCCGGTGTGGGGCTCTTATTTTCTGGGCATTGAGCCATTTTTTCTGGGGTTAATTGCCGTTGCAGCCTGCCTTGGCCATATTTTCCCGCTTTACTTCCATTTTCGTGGCGGTAAAGCGGTTGCTACCGCCTTAGGTGCGATGTTTCCGGTTGCCTGGGAAATGGCCTTACTGCTTATTGCGACCTGGCTACTCGTCTTCCGTATAAGCCGTGTATCTTCTTTAGCGGCTTTAGTAACCGTCTGTCTGGCACCGTTTTATGCCTACTGGATAAAACCTCAATACACGGTGCCGGTTATTATGATTTCACTATTGATACTCTGGCGTCACCAGGCCAACATTTTGCGCTTGTCTTCCGGCGAGGAAAAGGCCTTTAAACGGCGTCGCTAATATTCGCCATCGGTTTCAAATCTGTCATCGGCCACCTTGGATGTGTTTTTACCGCAAGTGACTCACGTTCCCCTGCTTGTAAACGCAAAGCGCCAGCTAAGGCAATCATCGCTCCGTTGTCGGTGCAGAATTCCGTACGGGGATAAAACACCTGACCGTTTTGTTTTTGTAATAAAGCTTCTAGCTTGGCGCGTAAGTGCTTATTGGCACTGACACCACCGGCAACAACTAAGCGCTTGTAACCGGTTTCTTTTAATGCCCGGCGACATTTGATCACTAGCGTATCAACGACCGCATCTTCAAATGCCCGTGCAATATCAGCCAGAGTCTGCTCATCATTATCATTAGCGGCCAGAGTATTGGCCGCAGAGGTTTTCAGGCCACTGAATGAAAAGTTAAGCCCAGGCCTGTCTGTCATTGGTCTGGGGAAAGTAAACCGGTCACTGTTACCTTGTTCTGCCAGAGCCGCCAATCGTGGTCCTCCGGGATAATCCAGCCCCATCAGCTTAGCGGTTTTGTCGAAAGCCTCACCTGCCGCGTCATCAACTGATTCACCCAGTAAATGGTAGTCGCCTATTCCTTTTACTTGCACCAGTTGGGTGTGACCACCAGAAACTAATAAAGCGACAAAAGGAAATTCAGGTTGGTTTTCCTCAAGCATAGGAGCCAGCAGATGCCCCTCCATATGGTGAACACCAACTGCAGGCAAGTTCCAGCCAAAAGCCAGGCTTCGGCCAATGCAGGAGCCAACTAACAGTGCCCCGACTAACCCCGGCCCCATAGTATAGGCCACACCATCCAATTGTTGATGTGTGATACCGGCTTCTTTAAGCGCCGCCTTAATTAACGGTAATGTTTTACGTACATGGTCACGAGAGGCAAGCTCGGGCACCACTCCACCGTAGTCAGCATGCAATTTAACCTGAGAATACAACTGGTGTGCCAGTAACCCCTTTTCGGTGTCGTACACCGCAACCCCTGTTTCATCACAAGAGGTTTCAATACCCAATACTCGCATAGCGCTAACCAATTCAGTTCTTTATCGACAATTGCAGCCATTTTACCTGATTTTTATTCGCATGACTCGCCTTACGACCAAAGTTATGCCACTTTATGAAAACACAAAAACAATAAGGGTTTAAGCATGAGGCAACTGGTTTCACTTCTGTTTATTCTGGTCTTAACAGCCTGTCAGACATCACCGGCTGAACGCAACGAATTCACCTGGCAGGATGCTTCTGTCGCTGAGCTTCAGCAAGCTATGAGCGACGGGCAACTAAATGCCGAGCAACTCACACAGTATTACCTGCAGCGCATCCACAAAAACAATCAGCAAGGTCCCGAACTGCGAGCGGTAAATAGCCTGAATGAAAACGCATTAGCTGACGCTAAGCGGCTGGATAAAGAGCGCCAGCAGGGGAAAATCCGCGGTCCACTGCACGGTATACCCGTTCTGCTAAAAGACAACATTGATACGGCTGACGGTATGCCAAACACCGGAGGTTCGCTTCTGTTTGCAGAAAATTACCCGGAAGATGATGCCTTTTTAGTGCAACAACTGAGAAATGCCGGGGCAATTATTCTTGGCAAAGCAAACTTGAGTGAATGGGCTAACTTTCGTTCAACGCGTTCAAGTTCAGGCTGGAGCGCCATAGGTGGTCAGGCCGTAAACCCTTATGACGGAACCCGCTCAACTTGTGGTTCTAGTGCTGGTTCCGCGACCTCAGTCGCTGCAGATTTCATTGCACTATCGGTCGGTACGGAAACCGATGGTTCATTAGTTTGTCCCGCCGCTGTTAACGGCATTGTCACCATAAAACCAACGCTGGGACTTATCAGTCGCGACGGCATTATTCCTATCGCGCACAGTCAGGACACTGCAGGCCCAATGGCACGAACTGTGACCGGAGCCACACTAATGCTTGATGCAATGAAAGCACATGACTCCAGCGACCCTGCCGGCTACAACAGTGAAGCAACCTTTGCGTCTCATTTAAAAACAGACGGACTACAAGGCAAACGTATCGGCGTGGTTCGTAATTTAATGGGTTACAACGAGCTACTGGACAAACAATTTGAACAACAGCTTGAGGTTTTGAAAGCTCAGGGTGCGCAACTTGTTGATGTCGAAATGCCAACTTACGGCGAGTACGGCGGTGACGAGTTCACAGTGCTCTTATATGAATTTAAGAATGACATGGCTTCGTACCTTGCTGACACCCAGCTTCCTTACCGTAACCTCGGTGATATGATAGAAGCCAATAATGAACTGGCTGAACAAGAGCTTTTATTATTTGGTCAGGAGCTTTTTGAGATGGCAAATGCGCAGGAAGATGAAGCGGCTTACCAACTAGCCCTGGCTAATAGCAAAAGGCTGGCGGGTAAAGAAGGTATTGATACTATGGTTAGCGAAAACAATGTTGATGTCCTCATAGCTCCAACAACCAGCCCAGCCTGGAAAATCGACCATGTTCTCGGAGATAATTATTCAGGTTCGGCCAGTTCACCGGCGGCAGTTGCCGGGTACCCACACATAACCGTGCCTATGGGTTATATTCAAATAGGTGACGAACCGGCGTTACCCGTTGGAATGAGCTTTTTTGGTGCAGCCCGCTCTGAAGCAACACTGATAGAAGCGGCTTTTGCTTACGAACAAGCCACACAACACCGTATAGCTCCTAATCTGGTTGCAACTGACTAAGGTTAAGTTTACGACTATCGAGCGGCCGGCCATCAATATCTCTGAGCGTTAATACCAATTCCGGCTGCTCTTTCCATATGACTTCAATTTGGCCATAACGGCTTTCGCTAAAAGCCTTTCCGTCACGATAACTTGACTGGTAAGGCGTATCACCGTCAAAGTTAATGGTCCCCGGAGTTACCTGCCATAATGGGTAGGAAAGGTATTCATCAGACTTTGCAAATTCACCAAAAAACCTATCGCCGCTGGCAAGCAGTAAACCTGAAGGTTTCAGCTCAGCTAATAGTTCTTTTAAGCGTTTTTGTTCACGTTTATAAAGCGCCCAGCTGTCATAACCGTTTGCCGGGGCCAGCACCGGTGTCGCACTCATAATAATGCGAACTTCAGCTGGCTTTTGTAACTGTTCAGCAAGCCACTGCCATTGCTCATCACCCAGTAAAGCACCGGTATTATTTGCCTGATAAGGGCCTAAGTCAGAATTGAAACGACGTGTTTGGCGCTCCATCCAACCCACCGTAGTTAGTGGATCTCTATTCCAGCGACCATCGAGCACAATCACTTGAACACGTTGAGGTTCACTGCCAAAAATCACGCTCTTAGCGATACCGTGTGTCTGAAAAAGTCGCTCTGAGGTTGCAGGCTCGCGCCAGAAGGTCAGAAAGTGGTTTCGGACGGCATAGCGATTCGGGTTATTTTTGCCACTGTTACCATCCAGGCTGTAATCGTTGCGATTCCACACAGACATTACTGCAGAGTTTCGGCGTAAAACCCTCGGCCCACGGTAACGGTTAAAAACCTCGTAGGCATCGAGTAGATCATCCATATCATCTGCATCGACATCAACCGTGTCCCCCAGGAAGACAAAAACTTCAGGCTGTGCATGGTTAACAGCGTCCCAGACTTCCTGCCGGCTGGTGTGGTCAATGCAACAGCCAAAGGCCACTCGTGTTGATTGTTGTGCCGACACACTGGACGCAACGGCCAGCAGTAAAAACAGCCAAACACTCCGTATTTGCATCAGAAATCCTCTTTATTCACCGCGCAGCGGCGCGCCTCATCTGCTTCTATATCGCCACGTGCAACCAATTTCTTGAGCGCCTGATCCAATGTTTGCATGCCACGCTCTGCTCCAGTTTGTATGGACGAGTACATTTGCGCCACTTTATCTTCGCGGATAAGGTTCTTGATAGCAGGTGACGACAGCATAATTTCATGCGCCGCAACACGGCCACCGCCAACACGCTTTAGCAGACTCTGTGAAATAACTGCGCGCAAAGACTCGGACAGCATGGAGCGGATCATGGGCTTATCATCCCCCGGGAAAACATCAATAATACGGTCAATGGTTTTTGGCGCCGACGTTGTATGCAAAGTACCTAAAACCAAGTGTCCTGTTTCAGCTGCTGTCATGGCTAAACGAATGGTTTCCAAATCACGCATTTCCCCTACCAGGATCACGTCCGGGTCTTCACGCAATGCTGAACGAAGCGCCGCACTGAAACTGCGCGTATCCCGGTGTACTTCGCGCTGGCTGACCAAACTTTTCTGGTTGTCATGAACGAATTCAATCGGGTCTTCGATAGTCAAAATATGTAATGACCGGGTTTGGTTTAAATAATTGACCATAGCAGCTAAGGTCGTTGATTTACCGGAACCCGTTGGCCCGGTCACCAAAACTAAACCACGGTTCGCACTCACAATGTCTTTAAATATTTCAGGGGCATCCAGTTGTTCCAGTGTGGTGACTTCGCTGGGGATCATACGAAACGCAGCCGCTATGCCTTTTCGTTGTGTGAATACATTTGCGCGGAAACGCGCAATGCCTTCAATTTCGAACGAAAAATCACACTCAAATTTTTCTTCAAATTCCTGCCATTGGCCTTTAGTCATCACCTCAAACAGCATGTCTTTTAGCTCGTCGGGCTGGTGTTCGGGTTGATTTAATGGCCGAATGTCCCCATCCACTCTAATCATAGGAACACTGCCAGAAGACAGATGTAAGTCCGAGGCATTTTGTTTAACACTAAAGGCCAGTAATTCGTTAACATTCATATATCTTATCCCTGAATCAGTGAGATGACGGTGGCAATGACAACTAAGGTATCAGAAAAGATAACAAATAATCTTGCGGAAATACGTCAGCAATTGCAGATTTTAGCCGAAGAGTCTCAACATGGGCAGTCGGTTAGATTGCTTGCCGTGAGTAAGAAGCACTCTTTGGATGCAATAAAAGCCGCCGTAACCGCCGGACAAATGCATTTCGGCGAAAATTACGTTCAGGAAGCGGTTGATAAAATAACGCAGCTGAAAGAACAAATACCCGATCCAGTCCAGTGGCACTTTATTGGACCGGTTCAGTCCAATAAGACAAAAGATATTGCTCAGCACTTTGACTGGGTACAAAGCGTAGAGCGCGAGAAAATTGCACGCCGCTTGAATGAGCAGCGCCCCGATGATCTCGAGCAGCTCAACGTTTTGCTGCAGGTGAATATTGACGACGATGACAACAAGTCAGGTCTGGCGCCAGAGCAAGTTAAAGAATTAGCTGAGTATGTGATGAGCTGCTCAAGACTTAAATTACGCGGCTTAATGACCATACTCAAAGCAGGAACAACTGAAGAGCAACGTAAGCAAAGCTTTCAGCACATGTTTCGTCTTTATGAGCAACTGCAACAAACCTATGGTGCGCAAATTGATACCTTATCCATGGGGATGTCGGGCGATATGCGACAAGCAGTGCTTGAGGGTGCTAACATGGTACGTATTGGAACAGCAATTTTTGGAGAACGGGAGTCCTAATGAACGACATTCGCAATATTGCCTTTATCGGCGCAGGTAACATGACACAAAGCATTGTCGGTGGTATGTGTAAAAGCGGTTACCCTGCTGACAAAGTCTGGGTCAGTAATCCCAGCGATGCCAAATTAGAGAAAATGAAGTCGGAGCTTGGCGTTAATACCAGCAATGACAATCTGGAAGTTGTGAATAACGCTGATGCTATCGTATTGTCAGTTAAACCTCAGTTAATGGCAGAAGTTTGCGCTCACTTACGCGAAAACGTCCACAACCTGACCGACAAATTGATTATTACCATTGCCGCCGGTATTCGTATTCCTAAATATCGCGAGTATTTAGGCGAAAACATCCGTATTATCCGCGTTATGCCAAATACGCCATCGTTGGTTGGTCAGGGCATGTCTGGTTTAGTCACAGACGACTCTGTTGACGAAGCGGATAAAAACTTTGTGACCGAAGCCTTTAACGGCGTAGGTGAAACCCTCTGGGTTAGTGACGAAGATCAGCTCGATATTCTCGGTGCAGTTGCCGGAAGCGGACCAGCTTACTTTTTCGAGTTTATGGACAGCCTGGCAAAAGCCGCGACCGAGCTTGGTTTTGATGCAGAAAAAGCCCGCGCAATGGTTCAGCAAACTTGTTTAGGCGCCGCACAAATGGCTAAAGAAAGTGAGTTATCATTGGAAGACTTGCGCAAACAAGTCACCAGTAAAGGCGGCTCAACAGCTAAGGGTGTTGAAGCCTACCAGGACTCTGACTTACACGGCATTTCGGAAAAAGCCGTAAAAGCAGCGGTAAACCGTAATCAGGAAATGGCGAAACTCTTCTAGGAGTCATTATGAATAACGCCCTTACATTTTTAGTCGCTACCTTAATTGATCTGTATCTGATCATTGTGTTGTTGCGACTCTGGATGCAATTAACACAAGCGGACTTTTACAACCCGGTCAGCCAATTTGTGTATAAAGCAACACAGCCCGTTGTCGGACCGCTTCGTAGCTTCATGCCAATGATAGGTAAGCTGGATACTGCCAGCTTAATATTTGCGTTGGTGCTAGGCATGTTAAAAGTGGCAGCTTTGGTCTGGCTAAATGGCCTGGCAGTTGGTCCCCTGGTTATTGTCATTCAGGGAATACTAACAACCATTAGCAGCCTGCTGTCGATGCTGTTCTGGGTACTGATCATCCGAGCCATACTCAGTTGGTTCTCACAGGGTTATAACCCCGTAGAAGCCATGCTGCATCAAATTACAGACCCTTTACTAGCACCTGTCCGTAAAGTTATTCCGCCCATTGGTGGTTTAGATTTATCGGTTCTGGTTGTCATTATCGCCCTGCAATTTTTACGAATACTAATTGGCGTTTAACGCTACTGGTGGAGGATAAAGTAATGAGTAGAACATTCTTTGTTAAGACAGTAATAGCTATGTCCATGCTGCTGTCTGCCAGCCTTATGGCTGAGCAAAAGCAGACTCTTGGTCAGTGGGATGTTCACTACAGCGCTTTTACCTCCACCTTATTAGCTCCCTCAGTAGCAACGCAATATGACTTAACCCGAAGCGCCTCAAAAGGTGTACTTAATATTGCTGTGCTCGACAAACAAACTCAAAAAGCCCAAACCCCTGGGGTTACCGGGCAAGTTGTTAATCCGCTGGGCCAAATACAGGAACTCGAGTTTCAGCAGGTAACAGAAGGCGATGCCAGTTACTACCTGGCACAGTTCAATTACACCAATGCCGAAACCCTGCGTTTTACTATTGAAGTTGGTGACCAGCAAACGCTTAAATTTAACCAGGAGTTTTGGTTAAACGACTAGCCTTTTACCGGCTTTACACCAATTGACTGTATATCACCTTTGTCACTGACTTTCCGTACGGTCAGAATAACATCACCTAAACGTATCATATCGCCGATAACTACGCGGCGATGGAACTTAAGCAAGAAATAGTCGGATATCGTCGTGCTCAATAACCCTTCGTTTAGTTCCCCCACCGGATAGAAACTACCGACATCGGCCAGCGTCAAATCGCCGCGTAAAGTGAAGTCACCAAAGAAGTCTTTTTCTGATACTTTTAAGCCTTTACCGCCTGATGCAAGAATCCGACTGACTTCATCAATATCTTTAACCGTTGCAGCCACCAGTAAACCATCGCCCTCTTCAACCATAGGCTGGGTTTCCGGTTGTAACCATTCACCGTCGCGGATCAACCCGACGAAAGTTGCCGGGGCGGTTAACTTCAGCTCTTTCCAGGTATGGTCACAGGCAGGTGAGTTTTTATCAATGCGATAAAGCCAGACCTCCAGCGCCTCTTTACTGGGCACCGATGATAGTGGCATACGTTGCTGCGGTTTTGCTTTTAACGGCACTTCCAGCCCCAGCCAACGCGCTACCGGCGCAATACTCCAGCCCTGAATAATGAGCGAAATCATCACCACAACAAAGGCAATGTCAAAATAAAGCTCCTGATTTGGTACACCACTAAGCCATGGGAATAAGGCAAGGATAATGGGAACGGCCCCTCTTAAACCAACCCAACTGATAAACACCTGCTCTCGCCACGGAAAGCTAAAGGGCAACAAACTCACCACCACCGCCAACGGACGAGCAATAAATATTAGAGTAAAGGCAATACCTATTGCGACCGGTGCGTTAGCGACTAAGTGAGAAGGAACAACAAGTAACCCGAGAATCAGGAACATCGCTATCTGGCTTAACCACGCAAGCCCGTCCTGCACCTGCAGAATATGCACTAACTGAGGCAACCGCGCATTACCGATAACAAACCCCATTAAATAAACAGCCAAAAAGCCGCTGGCGTGTAGTTTCGCCGTTAACGCGTAAATGGAGATAGCACAGGCAACGGCCAATAAGGGAAAGAAGCTAAAGCTTAGCGGCAGTTTTCGAGCGGCAATAATAAATAGCCGTCCACCTAACCAACCTATTGTCAGACCGCCAATTAACTGCCAGACAATATCAAGACCTATCCAGTACCAATCCGGGAAACTGCCACTGGCTACGGCACCGGTCATCGTTAAGGTCAGAATGACCGCCATGGGGTCGTTACTGCCCGACTCTATTTCAAGTGTGGAGGCAACCCGCTCTTTAATTTGTAGCCCTCTGGATTGAAATATACCAAACACCGCTGCAGCGTCAGTTGAGCTGAGTATCGCCCCCATAAGCAAAGCCGCAGGCCAGGGCAAGCCAAACCAATAAACAGCCAGGGAGGCAACTAGGGTACAGGTTAAGGCTACGCCTATTGTTGCCAGACTAATAGCGGGCCATAAGGCGACCCGAAAGCGTTCGGGATGAGTTCGCATACCCCCGTCAAAAAGGATAATGACCAGAGCAGCAGAACCTATAAAAAAGGCGATATCCGGATTATTAAACTCGACACCCAACACTCCTTGTTCACCGGCAAGCATGCCAATTAACAAAAAAGTCAGTAGTACAGGGGCTCCTAGTCGATTGGAGGCGACAGCTGCTAAAATGCTGACAACCAACAACAAGCCACACAATAAAATCAAGGTGTTAGCCGAATCCAAATAGAATCTCCTTATCTCTGTATCTGCCTATTTATCATAACAGGTTTAACTTAGGCGCTAATGTAAGATTTCAAATCCCATTAAAACCCTTTATCCTGTGCCCCTTAATAATGAGTGTACAGGTCCGTTTTATGAAGCCGCAAAAAACTTTGGTACTGGCTACCGGCAATGCAGGTAAAGTTGCCGAGTTACGTCATATGTTAAGTCAAACAAAGGCTACTGCCGACTGGCAGGTTCGCCCACAGTCCGACTGGGACTTCGCTGAAGCCGACGAAACTGGCACCACTTTTGTCGAAAACGCCATTATTAAAGCGCGCCATGCGTGTCAACAAACCGGTTTGCCCGCCATTGCGGACGACTCAGGCCTTGCCGTTGCCGCTTTAAACGGTGCCCCGGGTGTTTATTCCGCTCGTTATGCTGGCCCCAATGCGACAGACTCCGATAATATCAATAAATTATTACAGGCTTTAGAGGGCACTGAAGAGCACCAGCGGCTGGCCAGTTTTCATTGCGTATTGGTCTATATGCAAAGTGCAGAAGATCCAACGCCAATTATCTGTCAGGGCCGCTGGGACGGAAGCATATTAACTAAGCCGATCGGAGTACATGGTTTCGGCTATGACCCCGTTTTTTGGGTTGAAGAAAAAAGTGCTTCAGCTGCACAACTTGATAAAACAGAAAAGCAAGCGCTCAGCCATCGTGGACAAGCCCTAAAGCAATTGCTGGAGCAGCTCACTAAATGACTTACTCGCTGACTCTTCCGCCGTTATCTCTGTATATACACATACCGTGGTGTATTCAGAAATGTCCTTATTGTGACTTCAACTCACATAAGCTGACAGGCGATGTTCCCGAAGCAAGCTATGTTGGTCGTCTGCTGGAGGATTTACGAGCTGACCTTAAGTGGGTACAGGATCGAGAAATTCATTCCATCTTTATTGGCGGAGGTACTCCCAGCGTACTTTCAGCCGCAGCAATACAGCAATTAATGGACGGTGTCCGTGCAACGGTAACCCTAAGTTCTGATTGCGAAGTGACCATGGAAGCCAACCCCGGTACTTTTGAGACCGAAAAATTCTCTGCGTTCGTTGCTGCTGGTATTAATCGGTTGTCTATTGGCGTTCAAAGTTTACAGGAACATCAACTGCAGCGTCTGGGGCGTATTCATAACCCGCAGCAGGCAAAAGAAGCAGCCAAACACGCAAGTGAGTTACCGCTCGCCAGCTTTAACCTTGACCTTATGCATGGACTGCCGGATCAAACCGTAGAAATGGCATTAGACGACTTACGCCAGGTCATCGCCCTGGGGCCACCGCATATCTCCTGGTATCAGTTGACTATTGAACCTAATACCCTGTTCGCAAGCCAGCCACCAGAGTTGCCTGACGACGATACCTTATGGGAGATTTATCAACAGGGCCATAAGCTTTTGGAAGCAGCAGGTTATCATCAGTACGAAGTCAGTGCTTATGCAAAACCCGGCCATCAAAGCCGCCACAATAAGAACTACTGGCAGTATGGCGATTACTTAGGTATTGGCTGCGGGGCACACAGCAAAGTCACAATTCCACAGCAAAATAAGGTTTTGCGCTGTGAAAAAATAAAACACCCTAAAGGCTATTTAGACCTGACTAAAGCTCTGCGTTATCAGTTAAAAGAAGTCGCTATTGACGACCGTATGTTTGAGTTCTTTATGAATCAGTTCCGCTTACTGGAGCCAGTTAGTAAAGACAATTTTGAACAGACAACCGGACTTTCCGCCGACTTAGCGTCAGAACACTTGCGCAAGGCAAAATCTCTGGAGCTGGTAACTGAAAACGCACATAACTGGTATTTAACACGCCAAGGTCACCGCTTCCTGAACTCCGTTTTAGACACGCTTCTGGATTAATCCAGAAGCGAATACCATTACTTAACCTTAAACTGTAAATCCCAGACTCCGTGCCCTTTACCTTCACCGCGACGTTCAAACTTGGTTTTGGGTCGACTGTCAGGTCTGGGTACGTAATCTCCTGAAGCTGATAAATTGCTTAATTCAGAGGCACCATTTAAGACCTCTAGCATATGCTCAGCGTAATTCTCCCAGTCTGTTGCCAGATGAATAATTCCACCAGAGTCTACTTTCTGAGTTAATAAGCTTACAAACTCAGGTTGCACTATACGACGCTTATGATGGCGCTTTTTATGCCAGGGGTCAGGAAAGAAAATTTGAACGCAGTTCAGGCTTTTGTCCGGGATGCATTGTTTCAACACCTCAACGGCATCTTCGTGAAAGACCCGGAGGTTGTCTACCCCAGCTTCTTCCACAGCCATAAGACAGGCACCAACGCCAGGTTCATGAACTTCAATACCAATGAAGTCGCGCTCGGGGTCATTAGCTGCCATTTCAACCAACGAATGTCCCATACCAAAACCGATTTCCAAAGTCACAGGGGCTTCTCGGTGAAAAACCTGAGCAAGGTTCAAGCGACCATTCTCAAGCGTTAACCCAAGAGTCGGCCAAAGGCGTTCAATTGCCGTTGCCTGCCCTTTCGTTAACCGTCCTTCCCTTTTGACGAAACTCCGAACTGTTCTGACATATTTACCCGCCGCTGCGGCTTCTTCAGCACTCTTAAACTGGCTCATGACTTTCCTGAAAATTAGTGACTTAGCTAATACAAAAAAACAGGCCTGAAAAATCAGGCCTGTTTACAGTAGAGCTATTATCGCTATTTCAAGCAATCAATACAATTGGTATTAACGTGTTTTAGGTACACGGTTAACAACTTTCAATGTTGCTTCAATACGACGGTTTGTTTGACGATCAGCCGCACTGTCTTCACGAACTTTAGGCTGAGATTCACCGTGTCCTTTAAAGTCGACTCGGCTTCTGGCGATACCGTGTTTTTCAACAAGTGAATTAGCAACAGTCTCTGCGCGACGCTCAGACAACCATTGGTTGTACTCAGCTTCACCGGTGCTGTCGGTATGTCCATGAATGGTAATATCCAGTTGTGGATGTTCCTTCATAAACTCAGCCATTTCACGAATATCTGACTGTTCGCCACTACGAATCTCAGATGAGTTCAGGTCAAACTCAACGAGTAATTCTTCAGTGATAGTCTCGTTCTCGTATAAAATACAGCCGTTCTCATCCACTGAGTAATTCTTAGGCGTATTTGCGCAGTTGTCTTTAGAGTCCACAACGCCGTCGCCGTCTGAATCTACAGGCTCTGATTTAGGCTCAGGTGCCGCTTGTTTAGGTTCTGGCTGCGGTTCAGGACGCGTTCTTGGCTCAGGGCTTGTATCACGGCCGCCGAAAAACCACTGCAAACCAATGTTGGCGAACATTTCGGTGTAGTCTTCTTCCCAACCACGCTGGGCTCCACCTTCAATCCGCCACGCCAGGTTATCGTTAATAAAGCTACGGTGACCGAGAGTCAGGCGAGCTGCGACATCAGTTACATCGCCAATTTCAGTGTTATTCACACCTAAACCGGCGTAAAAGCTGTTATTAAAGTGATACAGTGCATCGACACCATAGCTATCGCCATAGCCATCACCGCCGCCAACTAAGTCTGCTTCCATGTAATCGTAATAAATACGGGCTTCCCATGCCTCAGTAAACATCATGCCAGCTTCAATACCTGAGGTGATGGTTTTGAACCCGTCATCAACAAAAAATAACTGCTCATTTTTGACCGCAACGCGATCATCATCAGCAGAGAATACGCCCAAACGCGCACCCAGATAAAAGTCGTTTTGCTCAACATCAGTCTGCTGTGCAAAAACTGGGGCAGTTAATCCAGCGGTAAGCAAAGATAAAGTAATTAGGTTTAAGGTTTTCATTGCAAAGCTCCTTTTAATTGCAATAACAATCATGCTCGGAATATGAGACACTGTTTATGTCATAAAGTATAGTACATTCTTGAAATTAGTCATTTTTATTTGCAGAGATTTACAGTTGACTCAAACATTCAGCTCTCAGGTCCTTCGCTGGTTTCAACAGTATGGCCGCAAGCATCTTCCCTGGCAGAAAAATGTCACCCCATACCGTGTCTGGGTTTCAGAAATTATGCTGCAGCAAACCCAAGTCACCACCGTTATTCCGTACTTCGAACGTTTTATGGAGACATTTCCCACAGTTCAGGCATTGGCCGAGGCTCCGCAAGACCGTGTACTGAACCTATGGACAGGTTTAGGCTACTATGCCCGTGCCCGCAACCTTCATAAAACGGCAAAAATCATTTGCACTCGTTCTAACGGTGAATTCCCTAAAAAAGTTCATGAACTTGAAGAGTTACCTGGTATTGGTCGTTCGACAGCCGGCGCTATTCGTTCGCTTGGGTATGGTGAGTACGCCCCAATTTTGGATGGTAATGTGAAGCGCGTCCTGGCCCGTCACTTTGCTGTTGCCGGTTGGCCAGGTAAAACCAGTGTATTAAAAGAGCTCTGGCAACTCAGCGAAAAGCTTACTCCTGAGAGCGACTCTGGCGCCTATAATCAAGCCATGATGGATATCGGTGCAATGATATGTACCCGCAGTAAGCCGCTCTGCGAACAGTGTCCCGTCAGCAGCACCTGTTTAGCCAAAGCAGAGAGCACAATTGCGCAGTACCCGGGAAAAAAGCCGAAAAAGGTCAAACCGGTCAAAACAACGCATATGCTGCTTTTTCGCCACCAGCGGCATTTGTTACTGGAGAAAAGACCGCAAACCGGTATTTGGGGAGGACTGTGGTGCTTCCCTCAAAGCGAAGAGGAAGCAGAAGTGTCTTCAGTGATAAGTCAATACGGTTTAACTGAGCATAGCCGCCAACCGTTGCACGGCTTCAGGCACACATTCAGCCATTTTCACCTGGATTGTTACCCTCTGCTAATAGACGTCGTTCCCGCTGAAACTCAACTTAATGAAAACCAGTACCTCTGGGTAAAACCTGACACCGATAAGGACTTGGGCTTTGCTGCGCCAACCGTTAAACTGATGAAACAATTAATGACCAATAAGTGAGTGCAACATGAGTCGTACCGTATTTTGCCAGCATTATCAGAAAGAAGCCGAAGGACTGGACTTTCAGCTTTACCCCGGTGAACTGGGCGAACGCATTTTTAATAACATCTCAAAAGAAGCCTGGGCTGAATGGCAAAAAAAACAAACCATGCTAATTAATGAAAAGCGATTAAATATGATGGATCCGACTGATCGCGAATTTCTTGAAGCCCAAATGACAGCCTTTTTATTTGAAGGTAAAGCTCCTGAAATTGAAGGCTACACTCCTCCCGAAAAGTAATTAGCTCAGTAATCTTTTTTAAAGAATGCTCTTTTTCCTTGTCAATCTAAATTATTGTCTAATATATTGACAATAGGTATGGCTTATGGGCCTCACTGGAGCTTAGACAGCCAATCTGTTAGACTACTAACGAATTCAACAAAAGGGAGTCTCTATGAAAGCGCCATCCTGGCGAAGAGCCGTACTGAAAGTGGGTAGTGCGCTCATCGCGCCAGATGAAACTGGGGTTAGTACCAAATACCTTTTACCCATCGCTCGTTTTATTAACGAATGTCGAGAACGCGGACAAGAAGTTGTCATAGTCTCATCAGGCAGCGTTGCTGCTGGCCGTAAGCACATTCATTTTGAACATAAAAAAGTACCAGTTGCTGTACGCAAAGCAATGTCAGCTGTTGGTCAGAATGAAATGATGGGCTACTGGTCGCGCTTTTTTGATTCCCCTTGCGCCCAGTTGTTAATGACACACAGCGACTTACGCGACCGAGCTCGCTACGTCAGCATTAAAAACACCTTAAATAGATTGTTAGAGCACAACATTTTACCTGTGGTAAACGAAAACGATGCTCTGGCTACCGACGAAATGAAAGTAGGCGACAACGACAACTTGTCAGCCATGGTAGCCACGTTAGTTGACGCTGACGCTCTGTTTATTTGTTCAGACATCGACGGTCTGTACGATTCCGATCCAAACCTGAACCCGGACGCCAAGAAAATACCGGTGGTTGAACAAATTGACGAAAGTATTTACTCACTTGCCGGTGGTTCTGTGAGTTCTGTAGGTACTGGTGGCATGCGGACCAAAGTTGAAGCCGCAGAGAAAGCCACTTCCCATGGTATTGATACCTACATAGTCAACGGTCGCAAAGGCGAAACCTTTGAGTCGTTGTTACAAGGTGACATCCCCGGCACATTATTCCGTCGCCAATCTGATCCAATTAGCAACAAAAAACATTGGTTAAGACATACCTTGGTTGCCCAAGGTGAAATATTGGTTGATGAAGGTGCTGAAAAAGCATTAATTGAGAACGGTGCCTCGTTATTAAGCTCAGGCATTGTTGATGTACAAGGCGATTTTGATCGCGGTGATGCCGTGCTGGTTCGTAGCGCCAACGATACTGACGCTATCGCAAAAGGTATTTGTCAGTACAGCGCGCATGAACTCATGCACATTAAGGGGCAGCAAACAGAAGACATAGCTGAAAAATTTGGCTATAGCCCAATTACAGAAGTCATTCACCGTGACGATCTAATGATTTTGGAGGACGCATGAGCCAGCAATTAGCAAAAGAAATTTCACAACGCGCTGCAAAAGCAGCACGCGCTGTAGCAACCTTGTCTGAAGCAGACAAAAACAGTGTACTGCAGAAAATGGCAGACGCTATCCGCGCACGCCAGGACAAGATTATTGAAGTCAATAAAAAAGACTTGGCTACCGGTAAAGAGAAAGGTCTGAGTGACGCGATGATGGATCGCCTGGAATTGACACCGGAACGTGTCGAGGGCATGGCTTCGGCCATTGAAGAAATCATTGCATTGAAAGATCCGGTCGGCGACAGCTACGTTCTGGATGAGCGTCCTAACGGAATGAAAATTGAAAAAATGCGCATTCCGCTGGGTGTTATCTGCATGATTTATGAAGCACGTCCGAACGTGACCGCCGATGCCGGTGCCCTGTGCTTCAAGTCTGGCAACGCCGTTATCTTACGTTGCGGCCGTGAAGCAATTGAGAGCAGTAAAGCCATTGCTGAAGCACTGCACGAGGCTTTAGAAGCGAGCAACTTGCCGAAAGACGTCATTACGGTAGTACCAACACCTGATCGCGAATTGATGACCGAGTTACTGCAGCAGAAAGATTATATCGACCTGGTTATTCCTCGTGGCGGCGAAGGTCTGATTCACTTTGTTAGTGACACCAGTAAGATCCCGGTTATTCAGCACTACAAAGGTGTTTGTCACCTGTATGTTGATAAAGACGCCGACCTTGATAAAGCTCTGGCTATTTTACTCAATGGTAAAACCCAGCGTACCGGCGTTTGTAATGCGCTTGAAGGCTTACTGGTTCATCAGGATGTTGCTGATAAATTCTTACCTATGGCTGCTAAAGCCCTGGCTGAGAAAGACGTAACCATCCATGCGGATAAGCGCTCAGTGAGTTACTTCGACGGTGCTGACGAGATTGCAGACGATGCCTTTGGTGAAGAATACCTGGCTCTGGAAATTGCGGTTCGCACTGTTGATAACTACGAAGGTGCTATTGAGCATATCCAGGAATTTGGTAGTGGCCACACCGAAGTTATCATTACCGAGAACGATGAAACCGCAAAACGTTTCATCCGTGAAGTCGATTCAGCCGTGACCATGGCGAATGTCTCTTCTCGTTTCTCTGATGGCGGCCAGTTAGGTTTAGGTGCTGAAATTGGTATTTCTACCAGTAAACTACACGCTTATGGACCAATGGGTCTTGAAGCACTAACAACTGAAAAATTCGTGGTAACCGGTAACGGTCAAGTTCGCGACTAATTCAGTGCTTAGCGCATAAAAAAGCCCCGGCTCATTGAGTCGGGGCTTTTTTTATAAGCTTAAAGCCTTAACGGCGATAACCCGTTAATAGCTCTGGCCAGTCACGAGACTCCTTCCAATAAAAAGTCTCATTCTTTTCTTTTTCTTTGCGCAAAGACCTCAGCAACCGTTGAATATTCGCTTCCTTCCAGTCCCCGCTTTCACGGAAATCACACTTATCAAAGTCCACAATCCAGGCTTTGTCTTTGTCATCCAACATAAGGTTGTGACAATTCAGATCAGAGTGATAAACACCTGTATCATGCAACTGCTTAATAACACTCCCGAGCTTTTGCCAAAGCTCTGCTGAGAGTTGTTTCTCACGCAATAGCCGGTAGACATCAACTGCGCCAGGAATCACTTCAACTAAAATATCAGCTTTATAACTAAAAACACCGGTTTTTTCCATTCTGGCCGCCACAGGGCGAGGAACCGGCAAGCCAATATCGCGAAGCTTATACAGTAAATCAAATTCGTGAATTGCCCGGCTTTTATCCGCAGGCTCGCGTAAAAAACGATCTTTATTAATCTTTCCAACCAGTCCACCACGGTAGTAGTGGCGTAACAAAAGCCCTAGATCGCCTTGTTGAATGAACCAGACAGTCGCGCGCCCCGTCGAATTTCCTGCAATCGCCTTTTGTTGCTGCCAATATTGGGCTGAAAAATGCTTATCTTCTATGGTTTCCATAGTATCGCTGTCGTAGCGAATGAGCCCTCGGGGAGTCTGCTCTGTTTTTATCATACCGCTTCCTGTCAGAGTATATTCCAGTGCACGCTTTAAGACTCTTAACGTAGCACCCTGATGCGTTTGTAAAACGCTTTTAGCAGCTTCATGTTGCGTTTTCATGACGGCTGTCTGCTGCATCAAACTCACAGCCTGTTTAATTTCTTCGGCATTTTTCACCCACCGCACGGCGCCAACTTTTGACAGCTCAGCGTAAACCTGTGGGAAGTTAAATACATGCCGTCCAGACATAACATTGGAGCCAGCAGCAATAACTTCAAGGGGGTTGTGCCCGCCACGCTCAATGATACTTCCGCCGACAAAGCTCACAGAAGCTAACTGCCCCCACAACATCATTTCCCCCATACTGTCAGCGAGAAAGACATCACAGTCCTGTGGTATTGCATTGAGCTCGCTGCGTCGGGCCAGCTTTAGTCCCGACTGCAGGGTTAGCTCTGCAACTTTTTCAAATTGCTCAGGATGCCTTGGCGCAATAATAAGACAAGCATCGGGTTGCTTTTCCTGAACCAGCTTATGTGCTGCAAGGAGAATTTCATGCTCTCCTGGATGACTGCTGCTCGCCAACCAGACGTTCCTTCCAGAACAACTCTGCTTCCACGAATAAGCTTTATCGACATCGTTGCCGGAAAGTTCGATATCGTATTTAAGGTTTCCGTCTACAAAAAGTCGACTCTGTGACACCCCAAACACCTTCATTCGACGTAAAGTTTCTTTATTCTGAACCGACACCAAGGTCAGTTGTTTCCATACAGACTTCATAAGCCAATGGAAGCGCCGATACCCCTTGGCGGAGCGCGCCGAAAGCCGCGCATTCAATAAACTAACAGGCACATTAGCTTTGGAAAGGTGGTTCAGCATCTGCGGCCAGAGCTCTGTTTCCATTACCCATACCGCTTTAGGTTTCAGCTTACGCACAAAACGTTTCGCCGAACCCGGTGTATCAACTGGCCAATAACGACAACTGACAGACTCACCAAAATGCTGCTGTATGAGCGCTCTCGCGGTGGGTGTCATACAGGTAATCAGTACTTTTTGTTCCGGCTTTTGATGCAACAACTGCTCTATTAATCGCTTAGCCGCTAAAGTTTCCCCAACAGAAACACTGTGGATAACAAGGCATCCCTGCAGCTTTTTATCAAAAGAGCCTAAAGCAAGCCTTTCTGACCAGTCACGACGGTAGCGGGTATCCTTCCTGCCCCGTAACCACAACCAGACAAAAACGGCTGGAGTAACCAGCCGCAATAGTATTCCATAGAGCCACAGTCTCATATTCTTTAACGCCAGTACTCGGCAATCCACTTAGTCGGCAGAACTTTCCGGTACCACTTACCGCTTCTGCCTTCTAATGCATCATCCGGGTGTGGTTTGCCATGGAAGATAATAACTTTTGCTTCTTCGGGTATACGAGGTTCCTGGAAAAAGCTTAACGGGAACGGGCGCAAGCAATGACGTTTGAAGCTGCGACACCACTTTTCCGGCCAGTATTTCAACTTGTTCTGACGGTCGACAAAGTGCGTAATGTATTCTTGTTCATTCCGTACTTCAGCGGTAGCTGCATCCGGGTCTTTCTTCAAGTGCTCTAAGGCGTCTTCGTGTGCACCGATATTGAACCGGAATACCGAGGTGTTGCCTGTAGCGTCTGATTTATCCCATTCTTTTATCACCATGAAATCACCTTCAGGCTCAAAGAATTCGTCAAGGCTTCCAACAATAATAATATCCAGATCCAGAAACAGTGTAGGCCCTTCAAGGTCATACAAAGGGTTTGCAAAACAAGTGAGTTTTAACCAGCCATGTCCCTTAGTCCAGGGAAGCTGTTCATCAAAATCTTTGAAGCCAATTTTAGGAATGGCTTTTACTTCTATCTCGTCATTAATGCCTTCAAAATCATCGGTAAAACAAACAAAACGAAATGGTCTACTGAGATGGCGGCTGACCATAGAGTGCAAAGTATTGACGTAATCTGAGCCGTACTTTTTACCCCATTTAATACAAATTACATTAACTGTGTTTTGCTCTGAAGAGCTTCCGCTCTCTGTAACCTGATTCATAATCACTCCTGGATCTTAAACTACCGCGCATAATGCCATATTTTAGCTCATTTAGGTATGCCGATCTGAATCCTCAGAGCCTGCGTATTGAGTGAAAGGCTCTTTAAATTGAAGTGGCTATGACAACTCATACTGTTCGGTTAATACTCGGCGATCAACTCAATGCCAGACATTCCTGGTTCCGGAAAAAGGAGCAAGGCGTACTTTATGTCATGATGGAGCTAAAACAAGAGACTGACTATGTTGTTCATCATCGACAAAAAGTCTTGGCTTTTTTTAGTGCAATGCGAGCCTTTGCTAATGCATTAGATTCGGCTGGACACCGCATACGCTACATTAAACTGGACGACAGCGACAACCTACAAAGTCTGACGCAAAATCTTGAGTATATTATCCGGCAAAACAATAGCGCCACCCTGGAGTGTCAGCAACCCGACGAATACCGACTGGACCATCAACTTAGAAGCTGGGCCGGAGCCAGTAACATCACGTTAAATTGGTATGATACTGAGCACTTCCTCACGGCCCGGGATTCATTAAAAGAATACTTCCCGGACAACAAAAACTACCTAATGGAGACCTTTTACAGAAAGGTGCGCCAGCAATACGATGTTTTGATGGAGAATGATCGCCCGGTCGGAGGTCGCTGGAATTACGATAAAGAAAACCAGAAAAAGATTCCTGCCGATCAAGATGTAGAGCCTCCGCTGGTCTTTTCTAATGATGTATCAGATATCGATGCTTTGCTGCAAAAGTGTCATATCCAGACAATGGGAGAAGCTTCCCCAAGCCAATTAATATGGCCGATAAACCGCCAACAATCAAAACAATTACTTGAACATTTTTGTCAGTTTGGACTGCCTAATTTTGGTCGTTATCAGGACACTATGGCAACAGTCGACACGCTTAAGAAAGCCCACTGGAGTTTGTATCATTCCAGACTCTCATTTTCCTTAAATACGAAAATGTTACATCCGCTAGAAGTTGTAAAAGCAGCTATTGATACCTGGTCTGAGAATCAAAAAAGTATATCAATCGCTCAGATTGAAGGCTTCTGCCGCCAAATTATCGGCTGGCGTGAATTCGTCCGGGGAATTTACTGGGCGCATATGCCTGACTACAAAAATCTTAACGCCTTAAATCATAGCAGTCCTTTGCCGCATTTTTACTGGACTGGTGATACAAAAATGAGTTGCCTGCATCATTCTATTGGGCAATCCTTAGAGTATGCGTATGCACACCATATACAACGTTTAATGGTAACCGGAAACTTTGCTTTATTGGCGGGTGTGTCGCCAGATGCTCTGGATGACTGGTATCTTGGTATTTACATTGATGCTATTGAATGGGTAGAAATGCCTAATACCAGAGGTATGAGTCAGTATGCTGACAATGGCTTGATTGCCACAAAGCCCTATATTGCCAGTGCTAACTATATGCAGAAAATGGGGCACTATTGTAAGGGGTGCTATTATGACCCAAAGAAAAAAACTGGAGACAAAGCCTGCCCTTTTAACAGCCTATACTGGCATTTTATTGAGCGTCATAAAGAACAGTTTAAAGATAATCACAGAATGCGCATGATGTATCAGCTTTGGAGTAAAAAAAACGACGAAGAGCAGCAGGCGTTAATGAAACAGGCCGAGATTTATTTAGGTAATATCAACGAGTTATAAAAGGAAGAATAATCAATGAATAAATGGATAACCCTAGTACTTTTAACCGTTCTGCTGAGTGCCTGTAACACGCAGCCAACACCGGTAGCCAATGTTGTCGAAGACTTTGAGGCAAAGCGGTACTTAGGAAAATGGTACGAAATTGCCCGTATGCCACACAGCTTTGAAGAAGGTCTGCAAAGCGTTACGGCAGAATATCGCTTAAACGGTGATGGTACGCTAGAGGTTACAAATCGCGGTTATCATGTTGAAGACGAAGAGTGGCAGACAGCTATTGGCCTGGCCAAGCCGGTTGAAAACATGAAAGCAGCTTACAAAGTGACTTTTTTCTGGCCATTCTACGGCGGGTACTATGTCAGCTGGCTGGACGACAACTATCAGTTGGCAATAGTGACCAGTGACTCACACGAATATTTTTGGTTATTGTCGCGGACTCCCGATGTTGCTCAGGATGATATTGACTATGCCTTAGCTAAGGCTCATGAATGGGGATACGATATCGACCAGATGATCATGGTTGATCATCCGGCCGAACTTCGAGACGCTAATTAACTAAAGCGGCGCGCAGCGCCCTTACCGGAGTTGCGCTTAGGTCCGCCGCGAGCATCACGGTCACGCGGTGGGCGTGGCGCACGTTTTACTTGCTCATCGCTTAACTCAAGACCCATTGGCTGCTGACGCACACGGGCTTTTTTCAGCACATGCATAATATCTTTTGGCATACCCTTTGGTAGCTGCACTAAAGAATGATTATCAAACAACTGAATTTGACCAATGTACTTGCTGTCCATTGAAGCTTCGTTAGCAATAGCACCAACGATGTCACCAGGACGAGCACCATGTTCGCGGCCAACCTGAATTTTGTAAGTTTCAAAATCCACATCTGCTGCACGACTTGTCGTACGCTCTGTACGAGGTTTGCGCTTATCACCACGATCACTGCGCTCATTGCGACCTGAACGTTCACTGCGCATTTCGCGCACAGGACGGTCTTCTTTCAGGAACAGTGGACGCTGCTCGTTCTGTTGAGTCAGAAGAGCTAATGCAATTTCTTCAGCACTCAATTCAGACTGTTCCAGCCACTGCCCTAACAGCTTCTCAAGCTTAGGCTTATCAGCACTTGCCGTTTCCGGTACTAAAGACGCCTGTAACTTTTCCAGTAACTGTTGCTGACGATACTTGCTCAGTTCGTTAGCGTTTGGTACTTCAAAGAATTCAACTGGTGCATTGGTTAAGCGCTCATAGTGACGCAACAAATGACGCTCTTTTGCACGGAAGAACAAAATCGCTTCACCTGTACGGCCCGCACGACCAGTACGT
>JBNJGQ010000001.1:0-74322 GCA_051747845.1 Pseudomonadota bacterium | reverse complement strand
TGGTACAAATATGCTTCGGCGTTATCAAGCACCAGGAAGAATATCGACCTCAAACATCATTTAGTGTTTGAAGTCGATTGGTACAAGATGGTATCTACGGCGTCCTCATGAAGAGCCCTCACAACCTTTAGAGCGCCCCAATAGTTATTCAGCCTTGATGCCACTATGACGTAGCAACGGTTCCACGCTCGGTTCACGACCCCGGAATTCCTGGAATAAGTCTGCGGCTTTACGGCTGCCGCCGCGCTCCAGAATAATTTGCAGGAAGTCGCGCCCGGTTGCCGCACTGAAAATTCCCTCTTCTTCAAAGCGTGCGAACGCATCCGACGACAATACTTCTGCCCATTTGTAGCTGTAGTAGCCTGCGGCATAACCACCGGCAAAGATATGACCAAAGCTGTGCTGGAACCGATTGTACTCTGGCGGAATACGCACCGAGGTCTGTTTACGAACTTCACTCAAAATTTCGCTAATGCGTGCGCCTTTCTTTTCATCAAACTCGTGATGAATGCGCATATCAAACAGCGAAAACTCTAACTGACGCATCATTTGCATCGCCGACTGGTAATTACGCGCCGCCAGCATTTTATCCAGTAATTCCTGGGGTAATGGTTCGCCGGTTTCGTAATGGCCAGAAATAAGCGCCAGTGCCTCCGGCTCCCAGCACCAGTTTTCTAAAAACTGACTTGGCAGTTCAACTGCGTCCCATTCAACGCCATTAATACCGGAGAGCCCTGCGGTATCAACTTGTGTCAGCATGTGATGCAGACCGTGACCAAACTCATGGAATAGCGTCAGCACTTCGTCATGGGTAAAGAGCGCCGGTTTACCACCCACGGGTTTACTGAAGTTACAGGTTAGAAACGCCACGGGGTTTTGTAACTCGCCGTCGGCATGAACTCGACGACCAACAAAATCCGCCATCCACGCTCCGCCTCGTTTACCTTGGCGAGCATACAAGTCTAAGTAAAAACTGCCGCGCAAGTGACCATCGGCGTCGTGAATACGAAAAAAGCGCACGTTGTCATGCCAGGTTTTTACGTCTTTTTGTTCACTCACCGTCATGCCGAATAAGCGTTTAACTACCTCAAACAGCCCATTCAGTACTTGCTGCTCCGGGAAATACGGACGCAGTAGCTCATCAGATATAGAGTAACGCTGCTGCTTTAGTTGCTCACTGAAGTAAGGCACGTCCCAGGCTTCCATTTTTTCGACGCCCTGCTGTTTGGCAAAAGCTTCCACCTCAGCGTATTCTTCTTTTGCCTGTGGCATCGACTTGTCCGCTAAATCTTTCACAAAGCCCAGCACCTGCTCTGGTGATTCCGCCATTTTCGTCGCTAACGACATTTCGGCAAAGTCAGTAAAGTCCAGCAATTGAGCCATTTCATGACGCAGAGCCATAGTCTCATCCATAACGGCCGAGTTATCGAATTTACCGCCGTTAGGGCCGGTTTCTGAAGCGCGCGTCACGAAGGCCTGATACATGTCTTTGCGAAGTTCTCTGTCTTCGGCATACAGCATTACAGGTAGGTAGCTCGGAATGTCCAGAGTAAATAACCAGCCTTCTTTTTCCTGATCTTCGGCTGTTTCTTTTGCCGCTTCTTTAATACTGTCAGGTAACCCAGCTAAGCGACTTTCGTCCGTAATTAAGCAAGTCCAGGCATGAGTCGCGTCCAGCAAGTTGTTGCTGAAGGTTGAGGATAAATCAGACAGCCGCGACGAAATTTCAGCGTAGCGTTTCTTTTTGTCCGCGGGTAAATCCACACCCGACAAACGAAAGTCACGCAAAGTATCGTTGATTAACTTCTGCTGAGCTTCGGTCAGTTCGGCAAATTCATCACTATTATGCAGCGTTTCGTAGGCGTCAAAAAGGCCTTTGTGCTGCCCCACATAAGTTGCATAGTCAGACAACAGCGGCAGACAGCTGTCATGTGCTTCACGCAACTCAGGCGTACTGACAACCGAGTTTAAATGCGACACCGGCGCCCATACATGCTCTAACTTTTCATCAGCGTCGGTTAAAGGTTCAATCAAGCCGTTCCAGCTGAAGTCCCCTCGCTCCAGTACCTCATCAATAGTCTGCCGGGCATGCTTTATGCTCTCTTCAACAGCGGGCTGAATGTGCTCAGGTTTAATTTGATCAAAGTCAGGAAGCTGGCTCTGTTCTAATAGCGGATTACGGCTCATTGTTACCTCAATTTTTTCTAAATGCTTACAGTGGATATTGGGGCTTTAGACTAGTCTTCAACCACGCTTATGTGGTTTCCTGCGTTTTTTACGGTATTATCAAATCGTTAATAAATCAGAATAAAGGTAAATGTCATGTCTGACACCTCTTTTCGCTCTTTGCGCTTAATGGCAGGAATTACGGCCATTGTCACCTTAAGCGCCTGTAGTAACCTCGGTGGTACACAACCAGCCGATGAATCTAAACCGGCTGAAGTTACCGGCAGTAGCCAGTTAACACCTGAAAAGATCTTTGCCAGCGACACCTTTAACATTGATCGCCCGGCCCCTACGCGTTGGCTGGAAGACGGCTCAGGTTACACCACCCTGGAACAATCTGACTCAGCCGATGGTCGCGATATTGTGCGTTATCATCCGGAGACTAACGAACGCACTGTGTTAGTCAGTGCCGAACACCTTACACCAAAGGGTAAAGATAAAGCGCTGCATATTGCTGACTACGTCTGGTCTGACGATGGCGATAAAGTGCTTATTTTCACCAATACCAAACGCTCGTGGCGTACTCATACGCTGGGCGATTACTGGGTACTAGACCGCAACAGCAATGAGCTGCGAAAGCTCGGTGGTAATGCACCCGAGTCTACCCTACAGTTTGCCAAGTTTAATCCGCAGGGCACAAAAGTCGCCTACGTTATGCAGAACAACATTTACGTGCAGGATCTTCGCAGCTTTACGATTAATGCACTGACCAGTGACGGCAGCGACACCATTGTGAACGGCACTTTTGACTGGGTGAATGAAGAAGAATTTTTCCTGCGCGACGGCTTTCGCTGGAGTCCGAATGGCCAGCACATTGCTTACTGGCAGCTGGATACCGAAGGTACGCCGGTATTCACCATGATTAATAACACCGACGAGCTGTACCCTACGCTAAAAGAGTTTCCTTACCCGAAGGTCGGTGAAACTAACGCTGCCATGCGCATTGGCGTTATGCCCGCCAGCGGTGGTAAAACCCAATGGATGAATATTCCCGGCGATCCGCGCCAGCATTACTTAGTGCGTATGAACTGGGCCGGGAACAGCGAGCAACTGTTAATTCAGCAACTGACTCGCAAACAACACATTAACCGCGCCTTTATCAGTGACATTGAAACCGGTCGGAGTCAGGAACTGTTACGGGAAAATACCGACTCTTGGGCCGAGTATGTCGACGACATTCACTTTTTAAATGATGGCCGCGAATTTACCTGGCTAAGCGAGCGCAGTGGTTACCGTCATATTTACCGTGTGCAACGCGACTCAGGCAGAACCACCGCCGTTACCCGCGGAAACTGGGACGTTGTCGAAGTGCTGCGTGTCAACGAAGATAACGGTTGGGTCTACTTTATTGCGTCACCTGAAACACCGTTAGAGCGTTATTTGTTCCGCGCCAGCTTAGACGGCAGTGGTCGCTTAGAGCGTCTGACGCCAGACATGGACGGTACTCACAGCTACAGTATTTCGCAAGATGCCAAATACGCAGAGCACACCTTTCACTCTGTGAACCAGGTGCCTGTAACCAAGATGATTTCTTTGCCGGACCATAAGGTTATTCGTACGGTAGTAGATAACAATGACGTACAACAGGCGATTGAAAACGTTGAGAAACAGCCAGTTGAGTTTTTCCGTGTTGAAGCACGTGACGGCCTTGAACTGGATGGCTACATCATGAAGCCAACCGACTTTGATCCGAGCAAAGAATATCCTATTTTGTTCTACGTTTACGGCGAACCCTGGGGGCAGACGGTAGCCAATAAATGGGGTGGCTCGTTGTATTTGTGGCACACCATGCTGACACAACAGGGCTATATTGTTGCCTCTATTGATAACCGGGGCACTAAGTCACCACGCGGCTTTGACTGGCGCCGTTCTATATACAAAAACCTGGGCGTTGTCACCGTACGCGACCAGTATGACGCGCTGCAACAAATGCAGGAACGCTGGAACTTTATTGATGAAAACCGTGTTGGTATTTGGGGACACAGCGGTGGGGGATCACAGACCCTAAATGCGCTCTTCCGCTATCCGGACGCCTACCACATGGGTATGGCGCTGGCCCCAGTACCAGATTTAACCTTGTACGACACCATTTATCAGGAACGCTATTCTGGGTTATTGCCGGAATCAGCAGAGCGCTATAAAGAAACTTCGGCGATTACTCATGCCGAAAATCTGGAAGGCGACTTATTGTTAGTACATGGCACAGGCGACGACAACGTTCACTTCCAGGGCAGCGAGCGCCTGGTTAATGAGTTAATTAAACACGGTAAGCAGTTTGAATTTTTTGCTTACCCGAACCGCTCGCATGGTATTTACGAAGGTGAAGGTACCACTCTGCACCTGCGCACCATGATGACCAAGTTCGTCAAAGAAAACTTACCGGCCGGCGGTCGTTAGTAGCAGCGTTATAAACTGATCTTTCGATTACCGCTATCGGTATAAAAAGCATGACAACCCCGTGTCTTTATTTGCAAGATACGGGGTTTTTATTCAAGATATGCGCAGTTTTTGAATTAAGCACAGGAGTTAAGCAGTATGAGCAGACATTATGACTATCTTGCGATAGGTGCCGGCAGTGGCGGTATTGCCTCAGCCAACCGTGCCGCCATTCGTGGTGCAAAGGCCGCCGTTATTGAAGCAAAATTCGTTGGCGGTACCTGCGTAAACGTGGGTTGTGTACCCAAGAAAGTCATGTGGTATGGGGCTCATATTGCGGAAGCCATCAAGTATTCACCATCTTATGGCTTTGACCTTGAGCAAAAAGGTTTTGACTGGGCAACCATGGTGCATAATCGCGAAGCGTACATAGAGCGCATTCATGGCGGTTACCACCGCGGTTTCCAGAGTAACGGAGTTGAATTTATTGAGGGCTTCGCCAAGTTTGTCGACCACAAAACCGTTGAAGTAAATGGCGAAAAGATTACTGCAGACCATATTACCATTGCCACCGGCGGACGCCCGATGATCCCTGAAATTCCGGGCGCAGAGCATGGTATCGACTCTGACGGCTTTTTCGCATTAACCGAACAACCTAAAAAAGCGGCTGTTGTTGGCGCTGGTTATATTGCCGTTGAAATTGCGGGCGTGTTCCATGCCCTGGGCACAGACACGCATTTGCTGGTACGTCGTGACCGACCGCTGCGCACCTTCGACAAAGACATTACCGACGGTTTACTGGAACGCATGAAACAGGACGGCCCTGAACTTCATACAGAAACCACCGTTCGTGAAGTGGTTAAGCAAGACGACGGTACCTTAACGCTGCACTTTGAAGGCGGCAAAACCATGGACGGTGTGGACTGTCTGGTATGGGCCATAGGCCGTGTGCCATCAACTGACAACATCAACCTGGAATGCACCGGTGTTGAGCTGGATAACGATGGCTTCATTAATGTCGATAAGTTCCAGAATACAAACGTACAAGGCATTTATGCTGTTGGTGACAATACCGGCGCAGCCGCGCTCACACCTGTTGCAATAAAGGCCGGACGCTTACTGGCAGAACGCTTGTTTAACAACATGCCGAACGCGCACATGGACTTTGAAAACATTCCAACTGTTGTATTCAGCCACCCCACCATTGGCACAGTCGGACTGAGCGAAGAAGACGCAAAGCTGAAATTCGGTGAAGACAACATTACCGTGTATAAGTCATCGTTCGCGGCAATGTACAATGCAGTAACCCCACACCGCGCCCTCAGCTACTTTAAACTGGTCTGTCAGGGCAAAGAGGAAAAAGTGGTTGGTATTCACGGCATTGGCGAAGGCATGGATGAAATTTTACAAGGCTTTGCCGTTGCTCTGAAAATGGGTGCGACAAAAGCTGATTTAGACTCAACTGTGGCGCTGCACCCTACTAGCGCTGAGGAATTCGTCACGCTTCGCTAGCCTGAGATTCTAAGCCCTCTGAGAACCGGAGGGCTTTCTTCCCCCAAAGACTGCCTCACCTCACCATCCAAAAAACCGCTTTAATGTAACTAAAACTAGAGGTGTTTATGAGAAAAGATAGACGGTATACAGAAGAGTTTAAAGAACCCTCGTACGAACACTAGGAATATTCAATATGAACGAAATTATTGAACTTTTACTCCCCATTTTACGTGTAGTCGCACCTATCCTTCTTGTAGGAATAACAATCGCTATTAATCGGTTACTCGGCTGGTCATATCCATGGGGTGGAGCGTCTTGTGCTATTATCCTACTTGCTCTCATATTCACTATTCAATATCTCGATTCGCTCATTCCAGGAACTCCCAGTTCTACAGGAGCATTGGATAGTATATTCGAAATCGCCGTGCCAATCCTTTTCCTGGCAATTACAATTCCTCTTGACTACGTAGTTCTAAATATTTTGAGGAAAAAGAATTGAGTCGCCACTAATTTGATAGACATCTCATGACCATAGATTAATTAGAATCATTAGCCCCGAGCAGTTCAGGTCTAGTTTGGGGCCTCAGGATATCAATAACACTCGACACTCCAAAATTTCAGAAATACATTATGATTATAAACTCGGCTGCGACTAGATTACATGGAGTAGACATTCAAACTGTTGAACCGTCATATCTCTATTTTTACTTACTGAGTGACTCACAAATGCACGCCGAGCTGGCAAATAAGCTGAATAAAAGCCGTGCTAATATGACAAAATACTTAATTGCAGTGAAGCTCTGCTTGTTGCTGATTCAATTCACTATTTTGAGACACTGGTTCGTGAGGAGCCAGGCTTAATCACTCAGTCATTACTGAATTAGCTGCTAGTATTAAATGCAAAAATTCACCGAGGTGTTCCATGAGCAATACTCTTAACAATGCCGAACAAAGTTGTGATTCGCACCAACAACCCTCATCAACAATAGACGTCATTGTTGAGCCTCGGGACAGCGACTTAGGCGGTTTTTATGTTCGCCGCGCACTACCAACCCGACAAAAGCGCATGGTCGGCCCGTGGATTTTCTTTGATGAAATGGGTCCGGCTCAGTTTTCGGCAGGGGAAGGCATTAATGTCGCACCACACCCACACATAGGGCTATCCACCGTCACCTACTTATTCGACGGCGAAATGCTGCACCGTGACTCAATTGGCAGCTATCAGGTGATTAAGCCCGGCGACATCAACCTGATGGTCGCAGGCAAAGGAGTAACGCACTCGGAAAGAGAACGCCCGGAAGTTACCGCCCGAGACCATAGCATTCATGGCCTGCAACTCTGGCTAGCTTTACCTGAGCACCACGAACAAACGAAGCCTGCCTTTTATCATGTTCCGTCGGCCGATATCTCGTCGGTTAACGCGGACGGAGTTTCGCTTCGGGTCATGATTGGTGAAGCTTACGGAGTCAAATCGCCAGTACCCACCCTATCTGAAACTTTGTATGCCGAAGCACGTTTCGACTCCGGTCAAAAACTGACGTTACCAACAGCGGAAGAATTAGCTGTTTATATCGTCTCCGGCTGCCTCAATTCAGAAGGTGAACAACTAACAGCAAGAACATTAGTTGTATTTAAACCTGAGGAACAGCCAGTTGTTGAAGCGCAAGAACCCTCGCACATTGTCATTATTGGCGGTAACTCATTGGGCAACAGGTTTATTAACTGGAATTTTGTGTCATCTGACAAACAGCGTATAGAGCAGGCAAGAAAAGACTGGCAGAATCAACGCTTCGATAAAGTCGTTGGCGATGAAGATGAATTTATTCCTCTGCCAACACCTTAAAAATAAGTCGACGGGTATAACTAATGACTCCAGCCCGCCGCTATTATGGCCATTCCGGTTAAAGTAAAGGCCGCACCTATCGCATCGTAAGTAGACAAGGATGCACCTTCCACCGCTTTCAGCCAAAGTAATGCTGTTACCACGTACACACCACCATAAGCAGCGTAAACTCTACCGCTTTCCGCTGGATGTAAGGTGAGCAGCCAGGCAAATAATGCCAAACTGATAGCCGCAGGTATCAATAGCCACATGCTTCCATCTTTCTTCAACCACAGGTAAGGTAAGTAACAGCCTATAATCTCGGCAATTGCGGTAATGAAAAAGAGCCCAAGCGTTTTGGCTATTAGCAAAAGAGACATGTTCAAAACCTTCATTGAGCAGGAAGTAAAGATGCATTATTTACTACAGTATCAAATCTCTGCCGATTATATGGAAAAAAGAGCGGCTAAGCCGCTCAATTTCTACATATCATCCGGGGTATCAGGCGCCACAAGTTGTGTTAATTGGCTTAATGTCTCCTGCCAGCCGAGATAACAAGCTTCGCTGGGAATTACGCTCGGAATGCCCTCCTGAACAACGTTTAACTCAGTTCCGCATGACACACTGTTAAGTTCAACCGTAGTTATCATAGTGCCCGACAGGTTCGGGTCATCAAACTTATACGTGATTAGAATTTCGACAGAAAATTCTAAACTGACAATTTTACTCTCACAATCTGTTACAAATTAGTCAACAAATAGTTAACAGAACCGCTTCAATAACACCGTTACTCCTAGGTATGATGTTCCTATAACTCGTTAAAGGAACAATATTGTATGAAAAAGTTACTACTCGCGAGCGCTATTAGCTCCGCCTTATTAGCCGCAGGCTGCAGTCAACCAGCGACCGAAACCAGCACACAGCAAAGTGCTATTGCCGGAGAAGTCATTAAAAGCCCCAACGATCAGCGTGAGTATCGCGTATTAACTCTGGATAACAATATTGAAATCATGTTGGTGTCTGATCCTAATACGGATAAGTCAGCAGCATCGTTAAGTGTCGGTGTGGGTTTACTGCAAGACCCTGAAACACAACAGGGCATGGCGCACTATCTGGAGCATATGCTGTTCCTGGGTACCGAGAAATACCCGGACACTAATGGCTACAGCGAATTTATGAGCAACAACGGTGGTAGTCAGAATGCTTATACTTGGCTGGATATCACCAACTACATGTTTAAAGTCAATAACGATGCCTACAATGAGGGCCTGGATCGTTTCTCGGACTTTTTCAAAGCTCCTAAGTTGTACCCTGAGTATGTCGACAAAGAACGTAATGCGGTTAATGCCGAGTGGTCTATGCGCCGCGAGATGGACTTTTTTGGGCAGTTCAAGCTTGGCCGCCTGCTTCTGGGCGAACACCCGTCTAACCGTTTCCTTATTGGTAATCTGGATAGCTTAAGCGACAAAGAAGGCAGCGAGCTTCATCAGGAAACTGTGGACTTTTATAACCGCTTTTATTCTTCCAATATCATGAAAGTTGCCATGATAAGCAACCGTTCGTTACAGGAAATGGAAGAGCTGGCCCGTAAGCATTTTGCCAGCATTGAAGATGATGGTATTGAAGAGCCTGAGGTTACTGCCCAAATCAATTTCGACGATGTCGGTAAAAAGCGCATTCACTATGTGCCGAATGAAGATGTTAAACAGCTGAAACTTGAATTCATTATTAACGACAACCAGGACCAGTTTGCGGTTAAACCAAACCGTTATGTCAGCTATTTGCTTGGCTCTGAGATGCCGGGCACGCCAGCACAACAACTGAAAGATGCAGGCCTTATCGCCAATTTAAACGCATCGGCGCAGCCTACTTTCTATGGCAACTACGGCGTTCTGACACTTGACGTTGAGCTAACCAATGCCGGTATGCAACAGCGTGAAGACATTGTTGCTCTCATAATGCAGTACATTGATAAAGTTCGGGCTGAAGGCGTTGATGAAAAATACTTTAACGAAATTAAAACCAGCCTGAGCAATCGCTTCCGTTTCTTAGAAAAAGGTGACGAATTCAGTTACGTTTCTAACTTAGCTGAAGCCATGCAAAACTTCCCGGCTGAGTACGCTATCAGTGCACCATACGAGTATCAGGAGTTTGATCCGGAAGCCATACGCTCAGTTCTGTCTCAGCTCACTCCGGAGCATTTGCGTGTTTGGTACATCAGCCAGGATGAACCGCACGACAGTCAGCTCGACTTTTACGAAGGTAAATACAAAGTTGTCGATATACCGCAAGAGGAAATCGCAAGCTGGGACCAAGCACCCAAAATGGCGATTAACCTGCCTAAGGTGAATACGCTTTTACCTGAAAACTTTGCAGTTAAACAAAATGACGCTTTTGACAAACCCCAAGTGGTTATTGAAGAAGACGGCATTCAGGTGTGGCAATACCCAAGTCAGTTATACAACGACCAGCCACGTGGCGTGTTCAACATTCAAATCAATAATTCTGCACCGCTTGAAAGTGCAGAAGCGAATGTTTTAACCGCTTTATGGCGCGACTTATACAATATGAATATTAGCGCTCTTGATACCGAAGCAAATATTGCCGGAATGAACCTAAACCTTAGCGACAGCACCGGACTCACCCTGACAGTATCGGGTTTTACCGATAAACAGCCTCAGCTACTTGAGCGAGCTATTGATAACTTAAGCTTTACAGTTGAACAGCAAGCCTTTAAGCAAGCAGTTGACCGTTATATAAGAGAACTTAACAACAAAGGTCAGCAATTCCCTATTTACCAAAGCTTCGATGCATACGGGCAGTTGATCCGCGAAGGTGGGTTTAATCAGGACGAATTAATTGAAACAGCAGGATCTGTAAGTGCAGAAGACTTATCGAACTACATGAATACTATGCTGAGTAATAATGCTATTCGCATTTTCGCTTTTGGTAACTACAATAAAATGGGGCTTAATGAGTCGGTTAAACGCATTAAGGACAGCTTACCGAAGAGTCGGGAAGTAACAGACTTTGAGCAGGCTCAGTTCTGGGAACCTCAACCGGAGCAATCTATTGTATTACGCCGTGACTTAGAGGTTGCTGATGTCGCAGTGGTTGATGCACACATTCATCCACAGCCCGGCTTTGAGTCGTTAGCCGCCGGTACGGTATTACAAAGTCACTTCCGTACCGTAGCTTTCGATACGTTGCGTACAGAAGAACAGTTAGCCTACGCAGTTGGTGCCTTTGCACCAAGCTTAGACCAGTACGCTGGCTTTGGGTTATACATTCAAACTCCGGTGAAGAATGTTGCCGATATGCAGGAACGCTTTGACAGCTTCAAGAAAGAATACTGGGAAGACCTGCAGGGCATGACTGAAGAGGAGTTCAATCAACTTAAGCAAAGCACTCTTATTACCTTGAACGAAACACCAAAGAACCTTAACGAGGAGGTGTCTCCGCTTCTGGCCGATTTGAGACTGCAGCGCTTTGAGTTTGATAGCAAAGAGCAGCTAATTAAGGCTGTTGAGGGTGTCACATTGGAAAACGCAAAAGCCTTCTATCAGGAAACTCTGTTAAACCCGAATGCAGCCCGTATTTCGGTACAACTACGCGGCACTAAGTTTGCTGATGAGCCGTACGCAGACTTGCCGAATCAAACGGTAATTTCTGACCTGGCGGAATTCCAGCAGGAGATGAAAAAGCAGTAATTAACCAATGAGGCAATAACATGAAGACCTTTATTAAGTGGTTTATTTACTCAACTATTATGGTGGCAGCTTTCTGCCACCATTCTTTACAAGCTAAAGAGTACCAGGAGGAACTGGAAGGCGTATGGCGTGGAGAACTTGTGCTGCAAGAGGGCGTTAGTATTACTCTTGGTATTAATGTCGACAACGGCCAGTTAACTCTCGACAGCCCGAATCAGGGCATGTTTGCCCACCAACCCACGCAGTTTTCAGTTAAGGGTAATAAGGTAACCTTTACCGATAAAAGCTTAAATGCCAGTTATCGGGGTGAGCTCAATGATGGTCAATTAGAGGGCACTTTCACACAAGGTAAAAAACGCAGTATTACCATGCATAAGCTGACTCAGGATGACAAAGCCCGCCTTACCTACGAAGCAACCTACAAAGGCGACTTGCCCGTCAGTGAAGGCTCCAGTTTACCATTGCAAGTGAATATTGCCGTTGTGCACGACGGGTATATTGCGACCTTAGACAGCCCTGCGCAGCAAAGCTTTGGTATACCTCTGACCGACGTTCATATTGATAACCACACACTCAGCTTTAAATCACCGATGATTCAGGCGAGCTTTAACGGAAAAAAGACAACAGAAGGCTACGAAGGAACTTTCAACCAGAGGCAGGAATTTCCTCTCACCTTCAAAAAAGCCGGTTCGGATGAGAAACAGGCCAGCACCCCGGCGCCCGAGTTGGGCGATCACGGTGCGGCGGTGGCCATCATTGAACAAGGTGAAATTAAAACCCAGTTTTATGGCAAGCATGATCAAAATACACAATACGAAATTGGCTCGGTCACAAAAACCATGGTGGCCTATTTACTGGCCCATGCGGTAGTTAGTGAGTCCACAACCTTTGATACCCCAGTCAAAGAGTTTTGGCCGAAGGCTCCGGGCGCAATCACTTTGGAGCAGCTTGCTACACACCACAGCGGGTTACCCCGCCTTCCGGAAAACTTATTAAGTAAGGCCGACCAGACAGACCCCTACGCTCATTATGGTCAGTCAGAATTGGAAAGCGCTTTGGCTGAGATAGAGCCCGGCGCCAACAATTACGAATATTCCAACTTCGGGTATGGCTTACTTGCGGAGTCACTCGCTAAGCGTGCGGAAAAACCTTTTCCTGAGTTGTTAAATGAGGTTGTGTTTGAAACTTTCAGCATGCCGGATACATACGTGGCAACCAGCAAAGAAAATACTCCAGACTCCTTGTCACAAGGGCATAATGTCTTGGGCGACGTAGTCCCTCACTGGCATTTTCAGTCTCTGGCCGGCGCCGGAGCTGTTGTTTCTACACTGAGTGATATGGCCAACTACACCAGAGCACTCATGCGAAAAAGTGCAGAAGGCGATACCACTGTCGAGCAATTACTTGCCCCACAAAAAAACATTGAGGGCTGCTGCCAGCAGGCTTTAGCCTGGCTTATTAGCGAAGACGAAGATGGTAAAGCCTACGCCTGGCACAACGGGCAAACAGCCGGATTCAGTAGTTTTGTTGGCTTTTATCTTGATGGCTCAAGGGCTGTCGTTATGCTAAACGCACAATCGATACCGGTAAATGATGAAGCCATTAAACGACTGACCCAAAGTGCAGGAAGCAACTAAGTTCAGACCACACCTTGCTCTATCATGGCGTCGGCAACTTTACGGAAACCCGCAATGTTTGCACCAAGAACTAAGTTAGACGGATGCCCGAAATCTTCAGCAGTGCGTTTGGCATCCTGATAAATATTCCGCATGATGTCTTTAAGCTTCTCATCCACTTCCTCAAAGTCCCAGCGCAGCATGCTGGCATTTTGCACCATTTCTAACTGACTGGTCGCAACACCGCCGGCATTAGCGGCTTTGCCGGGGCCATATGCAGCGCCACTTTCAATGAAGAGATCAACCGCGGCCTGCGTTGAAGGCATATTTGCGCCTTCCACAATGCATTTACAACCATTTTCCAAAAGTGACTGCGCATCTTTTTCGGTCAGCTCGTTCTGAGTTGCACAAGGAAAAGCTAAGTCGGCTTGGTAACGCCAAACCGTATGACCGTCTTTGGGGTAATCGTCCCGGGGCGTATATTCTGCGTTATTATGAGTCTCAAGGTACTCTTCCAGCCGTCCCTTTTGCTCTTCTTTAATGCGCTTAACCAGGTCAAGGTCAATACCTTGTTCGTGGTAAATGGTGCCGCTGGAGTCACTGCAACTTATGGGTTTGGCTCCTAAGTCATATAGCTTTTCCATAGCGTATATAGCAACGTTACCAGAGCCCGAGATTAAACAACGTTTGCCTTCCAGCGAGTCACCCTTGTCATCCATCATACACTGCGCAAAATAAACAGCACCGTACCCGGTGGCTTCTTTACGGGCATGTGACCCGCCCCACAGCAGGCTTTTGCCTGTAAGCACACCGTCAAAGCGGTTTGCCAGACGCTTATACTGACCAAATAAATAACCAGTTTCGCGTGAACCCACGCCAATATCCCCGGCGGGCACATCGGTATTAGGCCCGATATGACGATAAAGCTCGCTCATGAAAGACTGGCAGAACCGCATAATCTCAGCGTCAGACTTTCCTTTCGGGTTAAAATTGGCACCGCCTTTACCGCCACCAATGGGTAACCCGGTTAGTGCGTTCTTAAATATTTGCTCAAACCCCAGAAACTTAATAATTCCGGCATTTACGCTTGGGTGAAAGCGCAAACCACCCTTGTAAGGGCCTAGAGCCGAGTTGAACTCAATTCGATAGCCTTTATTCACCTGAATATTGCCGTCGTCATCCATCCAGGGAACCCGAAACATGATCTGGCGCTCTGGCTCAACCAAACGTTCAATAATAGAATGCTCACGATATTTAGGCCGTTCTTCCAGAAGCGGCTCTATAGACTCCAGCACATCCTCTACCGCCTGGTAGAACTCAACTTGAGCGGGACTAGTCTGCTTCAGCTTTTCAATGGTTTCTTTTATGTAGCTCATCGGCTTACCCGTTATTGTCTGCAGCGCATGATTTACGATTTGTACCTACTAATAACGTATACCTGTGAGTTTAGATCGCCACTATTTTAGAACAACCCTATTACGCCCCGCCTTTTTGGCAGAATACAGGTTCTCATCGGCGCGTTTTAAAATACTATCCGGTGTATCTCCGGGTTCTTTTAAAGTAGCTCCTAAACTGATCGTTATTTTTACGGTTTTTGCTGCGTCTTTTTTCCCGCGAGCGTCCTTACCTTTGCGTTTACTGTCCGGCCGCGAGGGTTCCCTTAATTTAAGCGGATAACTCGCCACTTTGCCGCGCACGCTTTCTAATGCACTTTTCAATTTATCCGGGTCGCTGTGAGAAAAAACCAGGGTGAACTCTTCGCCACCATAGCGATACGCTTTAAAACCCCGATGATCTTTCAAAATACTGCCAAGCAATCTTAATACCTGATCACCAACCTCATGCCCGTAACGGTCATTAAACTTCTTAAAGTAATCAACGTCGAGCATGCACACCGCGCTGCGTCGGCGTAAATGCTGCAACTGACTGATTAGCGCTCTTCGTTGAGGCAACCCAGTTAATTCATCAATGTAAGCCAGCTTCAACATCTGATCTGCCAGCGCCAGCAACAGTCCGGCTACCGCTGCAACCGAAGCCCAGGTTGAGGCATCCCGATGGTCGACAACAAGCAGAAAAACCATAAGTGCAAGCCATGAAGCCCACTGACTCCAGGCAAAAGACGATGAGCCTTTATACAACAGGAAAGTTGCCCAAATTCCTCCCATAGCAACAACCCAAAGAAGCAAACCGACAGCAAGTCCACTGTCTTCCCAGTCAGGCAAAGTCAGCAGTTCTACCGGACTCAGCATTGCAACCGCGTTAGCCACAGGTTCTAAAAGCAAAGCTAAGGGTAAAACTCCCATTACAATAAACAGGAGAGCACCTTTTAGCGTCAGTAGCGTTGGCGTTTTTATAAAAGCTAAGCATAGTGCGCTTACCGATAGCCAGACAGGAAACGCCTGATACAGTTGTGACACTTCTTTTTGCGCCAGTGGTTGCTGCAACCCCAGCTGAATGGTTGCATAACTTCCGCCAACCCAGGCGCACCAATAAAACCAGTGCCATTGTCGGAAAAAAGCGGCCAGTAAAAAGGCAATGCCCAGGCCAGCAGAAACGGCTCCAGGCACCGGCAACTGAATTTGCATCAACCATTCAGGATAAAGCCAGGCAACCAAAGCCCAGATAATTGCCGGTAACGCTGCAATAAAACCCAATTTCAGGTCCCCGCAAGTAATCGGTCTAAATGGTCAGCAAAGTTTTTACGGTCAACATTGGTTAAAGGCGGAGGCCCACCGGACTGAATACCACTGCTTCTCATCGTATCCATAAAGTCGCGTATATTCAGGCGTTGACGAATATTGTCGGGAGTAAATAACTCTCCGCGGGAGCTCAGCGCTTTTGCACCTTTCTCGATAACTTCTGCCGCCAGAGGGATGTCGCTGGTTATCACCAGGTCACCAGCCTCGCACCGACGAACAATTTCATGATCAGCTACATCAAAACCACTTCCTACCTGAACCATATGAATGAATTTTGATTTTGGCGTCTGAATGCGCTGATTGGCTATTAAATAGAGGTGCAATTGCTTACGCTGCGCCGCACGAAAAAGAATCTCCCTTATGGCCAGAGGGCAGGCGTCGGCATCAATGAATAAGGTCATGACTAATAATCCATAAGTCTATATTAGAGTAAATAGTTCTAAGCCCGTTGCCTTGTAATGTTTGTACTAAGCTACTATTTAGTAGGTACCGATATAAAGCTATCAACACTGACTTCAGGAGTACTATATGACATTACGTATTGGCGATACTGCACCAGACTTTACCATTGATACCACTCAAGGTTCGATAAAATTTCATGACTGGGCCAAAGGTTCCTGGGTATTCTTTTTCAGTCACCCGGCCGATTACACACCCGTTTGCACAACCGAAATGGGAAGAACCGCACAGCTGGCCCCTGAGTTTGAAAAACGCAACGTCAAACCACTGGGACTATCAACTGACACGGTTGATGCGCATAAAGGCTGGATTGAGGATGTAAACGACACTCAAAGCACGGTCTTAGAGTTCCCCATTGTTGCCGATAAAGATCTTAAAGTTGCAGAGCTTTATGACATGATCCATCCAAACGAGAGCGCAACCGCTACCGTACGTTCAGTCTTTATTATCGACCCAAATCAGAAAGTCCGGCTGATCATGACTTACCCCATGACGGTAGGCCGTAACTTTAATGAGATTTTACGTGTTATCGATGCTCTGCAAACGACCGACCGTGAAGAAGTTGCCTGCCCGGCGGACTGGGTACCGGGAGATTCCGTTATCATTCGCCCGACAGTAAGCGATGAAGACGCAAAACAAAAATTCCCGCAAGGCTGGAAAACGCTGCGTCCATACTTACGTCTGACCGATATTAAATAGCTTTAACTTTCGTTTTCGAAAGACTGCTGGCGTTCTGCCCACACGAGCAGTTCGCCCAGCGGCTTCGGTTTACAGAATAAAAAGCCCTGCATTAACGGACACCCGTGCTCAACCAGATAGCGGTATTCGTTTTCAGTTTCGACACCTTCAGCAACCGTCTGTATACCAAGGTGTTCAACCATACTTAAAATACCGCCCGTTATTGCTGCGTTATGTCTGTTTTGATCAATATTCTCAATAAAGCTGCGATCGATCTTAAGTTTATTTACGGGCAGGACATTCAAGTAACGCAGACTGGCAAATCCGCTACCAAAGTCGTCAATGGCAACATCAAGCCCTAAATCGCGCAGTTGCTGTAAAAGGTCAGCAATACGCGGAGTATCGTTAACCAGCACATTCTCTGTTATTTCAACGGTGATCTCACCCGGCTCTATATTAAATTCTTCGAGCACGGACTTGGTTTTACTAATAAAGTCGTCACGATAAAACTGAATGGGGGAAAAGTTCACAGAAACAGTGTGAATACCGTAACGTTTTAGTTCAGCTAAGTCTTGGCAGGCTTGCCTGAGAACCCATTCACTAATTTGAATGATCTGACCTGTACGCTCTGCAACCGGGATAAAGTCTGCAGGAGAAACATAACCTTTAGTTGGGTGGTGCCAACGAATCAAAGCTTCAGCCCCTGAGACCTGCCCTGTACTGGTCATTATGGGTTGATAAAAGAGCTCAAACTGCTTTTTCGTAAGCGCTTCCTGAATTTTTGTCCGCAAGGCAACTTTGTAACCCAGTCCCTCATCGAGTTTTTCGGAGTACCAACATACTGAATTGCCGCCACGCTTTTTCGCTTCATACATTGCAACATCCGCACGCTGTGTCAGCTCCATAGGGTGCTTATATTGAATATCGTTTGCGGCAACGCCAATGGCTGCCGACAAGGAAACTTCAACCTCGCCGATACGAAATGGCTCTTCGAAAACCGCTAATACTTCCTCACATAAACCATTAATCTGCTCTGCTGCCCCCATGTTTTGGATAACAGCAACGAACTCATCTCCCCCAAAGCGGCAGAGCAAGTTAGGTTCAAGGACAACCTGCTGCAGACGTTGCGCAGTCTCAATTAGCACCTCATCACCAAGGTAGTGTCCTAAACTGTCATTTATCGGCTTAAACCCGTCCAGGTCAATAAACAGCACAAAAACGGCTGGCTCGTTGTCATCAGATACTAACTGTTGTAGCCGATCTTCCATTGCGCTGCGGTTGGCTAAACGCGTTAGACTGTCGTGCGAGGCATAAAACGCCAGAGCATCTTCTCGTTGTACTCGTTCAGTAATATCGCTTTGTAATCCAATAAAATGGGTTACTTTATTGTCCGCGCCTGTAACTGGTGCTATTAGCAGTTCATTCCAAAACATACTGCCATCTTTGCGATAATTTCGAATTACGGTTTTTATTTCCCGCTTTTCCTTTAACGCTTCTCGAATCTCAAAGACAACTTTTGAGTCTGTATCAGGCCCCTGCAGTATACTGCAGCTACGGCCTTTTATTTCGGTAAGAGAATAACCGCTCATCTTTTCAAAGGCCGGGTTAACATAAAGTACCGGGAGACCTTTTTTTCCAGCTTCACTAATAACAACACCATTGACGCTGGCATGTACGCCACTTTCAAATACTTTAAGTTTCGCTTCATTAGCCCGGTGCACAGTAATGTCTTTTGCAATACCGTGAACACCGGTAACTTCACCATCAATAATAATGGGGATATTGGTTATCGATAAGTCGTGAAACTGACCCATTCTGTCCGTAACTTTAATTTCGTACGACTGGGGAGTTCCTGTCTTTGCAGCTTCAAAATAAGTTGCCGTTTGCTCCCGCTCAACTTCCGGAATTGCCAATTCATAATGTTGCCCTAGTAACTCTTCCTCTCGAAGCAGCAAAAGCTCGCAAACGGCACGATTAACGCTGGTGAAATGTCCTTTTAAATCCAATGTGAACACCGCGTCGGGATTATAAGTAAATAAGGAACGCTGATGCTGCTCTAAACGGGTTTGTTTCTTTCGTTGTTCTTCCTGCTCAAGAACTAAGGCGACCAGATCACGATTACGTACAATCAGCTCCAGGTCTCGCCCTGTTGGCATTTTAGCTTCGGAAAAATAAATGGCGAAAGTTCCTATCACTTGTCCGTCAGCGGATCCAAAAATAGGATGAGACCAACAAGCAACCAAACCATACTGCGTAATCAACGGCATGAACGCTTCAAAACGCTTATCGTTTTTCATATCAGCAATCAAAACTGGTTCGCCGGTTGCCGCCGCCGTACCACAAGCACCTGCGCCATCAGCAATTTCTAAGCCGTTAAGCTGATTAGAAAGAGAACGTGGTAAGGAAGCAGAGGCGGCTGTCGATAAGGTTTTACTGTCCTTATTAACCACCATAATAGAACACATGGCGCCATCAATTTGAGATTCAATTAGGTGACAAATGCCCAACAGTCGGCTTTCAAGGTCTTTCTGTTGGGCAAGAGTATTGAAGGTATGGTAGTGAGACTGAATTAACTGACTGAGTCCTTTATACCTCTTTTGCGCTCTCTTACGGACCACGCTGACAAAAACTGTCGCGGTAATCAGGAGTAATACAACTCCTGTGGCTATTTGACTGTAACCGAGTAAACTATCCTGCATGAGTCCGCTGCATAATTGTTCCTGACTTATTTGATTCGCTGCACTCTAAGTCGACGGTTTGAACCTTCTCGCCCGAAGAAAAAGGAGTTCAAAGCACCTCGCTCAATATAATAGGTATCATCATCGTCCCAGGAAAAGTAACCCCGGCTATCGGTTTGCTTCCAAACCTGTCCATTGCTTAGCTCAATTTCCCATTTCTTGTAAGGGTCCTGTTTTTTGCTAGCAACTTCCACTTCCAGTCTCTCAACCGTATTGTTTTTACTGCCTTTATGCTCCATACCGAAATTTTGCTCTGACGCATTATCGCGCTGCTCGCCTCGTTGCTGAGCTTTGGCTTTCATCTCTGCAGCCTTGCCTTGTCCTCTGGCTTTCATTTCTTCCGCTTTAGCTCGTCCTTTAGCTTTTTCTTCCTGAGGTTCGCCTTGCTGGCGTTTGGCCAAATTGTCATAGCACACCAGTCGCTCGAGCGAATCTTCAATTTCCGCACACTGCTTCATTGTTTCTTGTTGCGCTCCGGCCGCACCGGCAATAATAAATAACGTTGCGCCTAGTAGTGTTTTATACATACATCAGTCCTGCTTCTATTTTTAATAACGTAAGGTAAGAGTATCGCCTTTCTGCGTTAACTCAAATTCTTTCAATGCACTCATACCCAAAAGTATGACATCGCCGTCCATTCCGGGCGTAATAGAGGCGGCAACATTGTTTAATTGAATGTCACCCAGCTGCAAACGATCAATTTCTGTACGGTATGTTATAACACGTCCATTGGCGGTTTGGGACATTCCCTGACGCCCCTTACGAAGTCCGAGTTTTTGCGCTAAGCCTTCCGGGACAGCGACCAGGGTAGCTCCGGTATCTAACAGAAACGTCACCGACTGCCCGTTGACCTTCCCCTGGGCTACGTAATGACCCATACGGTTTTGTTCCAGCATAACCGTGACTTGCCCGTTGTCTACATGACTTTGAACCTGAGAGTTAGGGTTAAACTGTTGCTGCAGTTTGTCTTCGAAAAACCAAACCAGCATAGCAATAGCAAGCCCCCATGCAATAAACATGAAAGGCTTACCGAATGAATTCGTTCGAGCCACTTTTATCCTTTTACTAATTTTCCGTCACTGTCTTCAACTTTGACATTGACATCAATACCATTACGGACACTCTGAGTGACCACACAAAAGTCCTCAAACTGCTCCAAAGCCCTTTCAAGATGACTCAGCGTTGCCGAGGCATTTCCCAATTTTATATCGACGTCCATACTGACAATACGCCAACGACCATCAACTCTGTCAAGATGCCCTTTAACTTCGGCACTTACTTTGCCCGGTTCGTCTTTAAACTTACGCAAAGCAAACATTAAGCTAGCTGCTAGACAGTTAGCCACTGACGCGGCCAAAATACGTGACGGATTTGGCCCCTGACCTTCTCCTAGCGGCTCTGGTTCATCTGAAACAAGCTCACCATAACTACCAAAGTCGACAAGAAACTTATAATTATCAACCAGCTCCATTGAAACAGAAAATTCTTTTTCCATGCTTCTCTCCTCAGTTATCGTAGGGCAAGCCTTGCTTCTTAACTTCGTCAGCTCTTTGCTCTCGCAGCCCAGAAACCTCTTCCACTGACCAACCCTGCAAATTATTCTCAATAAGCTGTGTCAGCGCACTAATATGATCACTTTCGGCATTTAGAGCTGAAATATACTCGTACCGTTCACCGCCGCTTTCCATAAAGTATTCTCGGTTCTCCTCGCCAATTTCTTCAACCGTCTCTAAACAGTCTGAAGAAAAGCCCGGACAAAATACCTGAACAGACTTAACGCCTTTTCCGGGAAGCGCTTTCATGGTCATATCAGTATACGGTTGCAGCCACTCTTCGCGACCAAAACGCGACTGGAATGTGGTCAGGTACTCATCTTTTTTAAGCCCCAGGCGCTCAGCAAGCAAGCGTGAAGTTTTATAGCACTCACAATGATAAGGGTCGCCGTTTTTCAAGTAGCGTAACGGAATACCGTGGTAAGAAAACAGCAGTTTATCAGTGCGCCCATGCTGCTCCCAGTGTCTCTCAATGCGTTTTGCTGCCGCTTCAATAAAGGGAGGGAAGTCATGGTAATGAGTAATAAAACGCAGCTCAGGTAACCAGCGACGTTTAGTGAAATCTTTTGCCAGGGCATCAAAAGTTGAGGCTGTGGTAGATGCTGAATATTGCGGGTATAACGGCAGAACCAGTAATTTCCGTACCCCTTTTTGCATCATATTCTCGACCACATCACCCAATGCCGGATTCCCATAGCGCATGGCAAAGTCGACAACAATATTGTCGCCCCAGGTTTCTTTCAGTTTTTTCTCAATAGCAGAAGCTTGATCCTGAGTATGAAAAAGCAACGGCGAGCCGCGTTCTGTCCAAACAGTCTCATAAGCCTCAGCTGAACGTTTCGGACGAAAGCGAAGGATCACGCCATTTAATATGAAATACCAAAGCAGCCGAGGAACCTCAACCACCCTTGGGTCAGACAGGAACTCTTTTAAATAAGGCTTGAGCGCTCCCTTAGTCGGAGCTTCAGGAGTACCTAGATTAGTCACCAGCACCCCTATTTTATCTGCCTGTCCGTGAGAGAATGCAGGGCTTCCTCGATATTTCATTTTCAGTTACCTTTTAACAATACGCTTAATTGCAAAGTTTACGTAAGTTTTAACGGCTTCGATCCCTATTTGCAAAGAAATAACGCTACACTAAACCGATAAATACTATCGAAATTAATAAATTGACGCGCCAATGGCAGAAAATACAAAGACGCAACAATGGTATCAGAAACTCGCCAGTTCCCCCCATGCTCTGGTACTTCTCTTTTTTCTGTCTGCTATGGAAGCAACTTTACTCCCTATTGCCCTGGAATTAGTGCTAGTGCCTTACATGGTGCTTGAGCGCAAACGTATCTGGCTGGTTTCAACCGTAGCCCTGGCAGGGTTCATGGCCGGAGCCATAGGTGGTTATTACATTGGCTTTGCGCTATTCGACTCTGCAGGTGAATGGTTTATAAGCTATTTGTCCCTTCAGGATTATTACCAGGAGTTTCAGGAGACGTTAAAAGAAGACGGCTTTGCTGCCATTTTCTTAGTTGGTGTTACTCCCGTACCCTTTCAAGTTGCCATGCTGGCTGCAGGTGCGGGGGACTACCCACTTTCGTTGTTCTTGCTAGCTGCGGGGGCGGCCCGCGCTTTAAGATATTATGTATTAGCACTTATCGTTTTGTGGTTAGGGCCTTATACTGAGCGCTTATGGGGTAAATACGCAGGTCCTGTCGGTTGGTCAATTCTGATTCTGGCAGGAACTATGTTATTACTAACGCAATTTCTGTAAGCATTTAAGGTACCAATGTTTCTACTCATTCTTTTTGCCGTTATTGCCATTGGCGTTTCATTCATTTGCTCGGTTTTAGAAGCAGCTCTTTTATCGGTCACGCCCAGTTATGTGGCACAATTAAAAGAGACCAGACCGAAAACTCATCAGCAATTACGCAAGCTAAAAGATTCTATTGATAAGCCTCTCGCGGCTATATTAACACTCAATACGATAGCCCACACAGCCGGCGCAGCAGGTGTCGGCGCTCAGGTTGGAGTGGTGTTCGGTGACGGCTATTTAGGTGTCGCTTCAGCGGTTATGACGCTGCTTATTTTGGTGCTATCGGAAATCATACCTAAGACAATCGGTGCTAAATTCTGGCGACCCATTGCACCTTCGCTTCCCCCAATACTTAACTTTATGATTTTATCACTTAAGCCTTTTATCTGGCTGTCTGATCAAATTACAAAGCGCATTGGTAGCGGTGAAGCAGACATTGATGTGCGCTCAGAAATTAAAGCCATGGCAACCATTGGTCATGAAGAAGAAGCTTTAGATGATGACGAGCGCCGGGTAATTTTAAACATTCTTGATTTACATGAAATTCGCGTACGCGAAGTTATGACGCCTCGTACAGTATGTGAATCTATCAACCCGGGTTTAAGTATGCTGGAGGTCAGCGAAAAGATCCGAAAATTGCCTTTTTCACGCTACCCAGTTATTGACAGTGAAGAAGAGCCACAGGGCATCATTTTCCGCAGTGATGTTTTAGATGCTGACGAATCTGACGTATTAAACGACATTGTACGCCCCGTTGAAATAGTAACCGAAACCGTGAGTGTTGAAGCGTTAATGAGTCATCTCATTAAAGAACGTCAACATATGGCCCTGGTTTACGATGAACACGGCAGTTGGCTCGGACTGATTACTCTGGAAGATATTATCGAAACCATATTGGGCACCCCCATAATGGATGAAACCGATAACATTGCCAGCTTACGCCGTTATGCTCGCCAACGCTGGGACAAACGGCTCAAGCGCGACCCAAAGCAGGCGAAGAGCCAGCAGGGTAATGATTAACCGAAACAACTGGTCAAAGCGTTGGTTGGTAATTTTCTTCAACCAATGCAGGCCAATCCAGGTGCCAACAAAGCCGGCAGCAATCATTGCCAGCACCAACGGCAACCAATCCTGAAACACAAAGCCCGCCATGCCAAAAACCAGCGCTTTAGGGGCATGCTGCATGGTCATCACCGCAGAAAATGTCGCGACGGTTTGCAGTCTCTCGCTAAAACGGGCTTTTACAAAGGCCGCAACCAGCGGACCTGACGCACCGACAAATAGCGATATAAAGCCGGTTACCAGACCTCCGCCAACCAGGCCCGCCCGACCACGAAAGCTTTGCGGCAACTTGGGCCCCCAGGTCAGCCAGATTAAAAATAACGCAATGGTGATTTGCAAAAAATGCGTGGGAAGCTGCACCAGTAATAAACTGCCAATGAAGGTACCCAATAAACCAAAAGGTACGAACCAGGCAACGGTAGGCCAGTGAATGTGCTTCCATGACAACCCTGTACGGCCCACATTAGAACCCATTTGCACTAAACCGTGAACCGGTATCACCGCACTACCCGGTAAAACCAGCGCCATCATACCGATGAGTACCGCACCACCACCGGCACCAGCCACAGCTGTCAGCAGTGAGGTTGCTGCCGACAAAAGAACCAAACCAAAAAACAAAGCGTCGCTTACCATGGCTTTACTACTCCCTGGAACCCTAATTTGCGCTGATCAGGATCAAAACGGTATAATCCGCGCGATTTACTGATCCGCAATTTAATTAATGGCTCCGGATTTACGTTCTGGACCGCTGAAAAAGGTAACATAATATGTATATTTGTGCGGCATTGTACAAGTTTGTGGAGCTAAACGACTACAAAGAACTCCGCGAGCCACTGTATCAAACGCTTATTGCAAACGATGTAAAAGGCACGCTTTTGTTAGCCCGCGAGGGTATTAACGGCACTATCTGCGGTACTCGCGAGGGTATTGATAACGTGCTGGATTACTTACGTTCCGACAAACGTTTTGCGGATATTGAACACAAAGAGTCGCCCAGCGACGGACAAGCTTTTTACCGCACCAAAGTGAAGCTTAAAAAAGAGATTGTGACTTTGGGCGTTGACTGGGTTGACCCAAAAAGCTCTGTTGGCACTTACGTTGACCCCGACAAATGGAATGACTTAATTGCCGACCCGGAAGTTCTGGTTATCGATACCCGCAACGAGTATGAGTATGCCGTAGGCACATTTGAAGGCGCAGTTAACCCCAAAACAGACACCTTTCGTGAGTTCCCTGAATACGTAAAACAGCACCTTAACCCGGAAAAGCACAAAAAAGTGGCTATGTTCTGCACCGGTGGTATTCGTTGTGAAAAGTCCACTGCCTATTTGAAGGAACAAGGGTTTGACGAGGTTTATCATCTGAAAGGCGGCATTCTTAAGTACTTGGAAATGATGCCAGAAGAGAAAAGCAGCTGGAATGGCGAATGTTTTGTCTTTGATCAACGGGTTACCGTCAAGCACGGCCTGGAGCCAGGTGAATACGACCAATGTTACGCCTGCCGTATGCCAATAACCAAAGAAGAAATGCAGTCAGAACACTACCAAAAGGGCGTCAGCTGCCCCCACTGCTACGATAAAACCACAGCCGAACAAAAAGAGCGTTTTGCCGAGCGCGAGCGTCAAATTCAATTGGCGAAAGCCCGCGGTGAGAAACACATTCGCGACGGTAAAGTCGAAAGCCTCAGTTGATCTAACTCACTGCACTCTCGTACTCCTTATGTAAGCATAGGCTGACAGTTATCGAATTTAACTGTCAGCTTTATCGGTTTTCATCGCTTTCTTTAACCCAATGATTCAACTATGGTTAAAGCATAACGATGACAAAGGAGGGTTTTATGAAACAGTTAAGCGTTATTGGTCTAGACCAGAAAAAAGCAGAGAACCTTGGCGACAAGCTAAATGAGCTGCTATCAAACTACCAAGTTTTTTACATGAATGTTCGTGGCTTCCATTGGAACATTAAAGGCGAACGCTTTTTCGAATTGCACGCTAAGTTTGAAGAAACCTACGATGACTTACTGCTGAAAATTGATGAAATTGCAGAGCGTATTCTGACTCTGGGTCAACGCCCTCAGCATGCTTACTCGACGTACATTAAGAACAGCGAAATTGAAGAAGTTAAAGATGTACACGAAGGTCGTGCCTGTGTCGCCAATATTTTAGATAGCTATCAGACCACCATTCGTCTGCAGCGTGAAATTCTTGAAATTTCTGACGAAGCTGGAGATGAAGGTACCAATGCGCTGATGAGCGACTACATTAAAGAGCAGGAAAAAACGGCGTGGATGCTGACCTCTTATTTAGGTAACTAAACTGTCAGCTTAGCCAACTAAAAAACGCCCCTTTGAAAGGGGCGTTTTTGTTTATACTGATAAACAATTCAACGCTTAGAACGTATAGTTCAGGCGAGCATAATAGTATCCACCATTAATACCAAACGGGAAGGTTTCCCAACCGTATTTAAAGCCGGCGTCAGAGAATGGTGAACCTGCACTGCCCCACTCATCCGGGTAAGTATCGAACAAGTTATTGGCACCGACACGAACATTTAAGTTACTGGTAAAGTCATAACCAACAGAAAGGTCGGTTAACCACTTGCCGCCCCACTCATGACGAACACCGGTAAAAGCCTGCCCCTCAACAGCACCAAAGTAATTTAAGGCTAAATTGACGTTCCAGGCATCTCGAGTCCAGTCACCACTTAATGTCGCTTTTTCACTCGGCTGTCCTTCTTCAAGACGCAACACTTGAGTATCGTTAAAGATCTGATCGCCCGGAATTAATGAAGAGACCGAGTTTACCTGTTCAACGTCGGTGTTCATGAAGCTCATGGCCGCCGTCAAGTTCAGGTTACCGTCAAACCATTCGGTGGGATAAGACGCGATAACATCTAAGCCAGTTGTTTTAGTATCAACAGAGTTGGTAAAGAACTGGGCCGCACCCAGGTTGTTATCTTCCAGAATTTCACCAAATTCAGCGCCAACAGAGGCCGTTAATGACTCGGACAGCACAATGCGGTCATCGATATTAATTTGGTAAAAGTCCATGGTCAGATCAAAGCCGTTATTAAAGCGCTTAATAAGACCTAAACTGACACTTTCTGATGTTTCTTCTTCAAGTGCGTTAATACCAAACTGGCGCGCAACCTCGTCATCGTTAGCAATGGTTCCGGTTTCAACCAATGTTCCGTTAACAATGTTCGTTAAAACCTGGCTGTAATAAATTTGCTGCACACCTGGTGCGCGGAAGCCAGTTGCTACCGTTCCTCGAACAGAAAAGTCGTTGTCGATGTCATAACGCGCAGAAAGTTTACCGGAAATGTTGTCACCGGCAATATCGTAGTCTTCATAACGCAAGGCTCCGGCTAACAAAAAGTCCGGGGTAACGTAATACTCTGCATCGACGTACGCGCCATAACTGTCACGAGTTGCATCTACGGCCTGACTTGGGCTAAAGCCTGGGAAGCCTTGGATACCAGCTTCAGCACCGGCTCCCGATGGGGTTAAGATTTCCACACTAGGGTCATTCGTCCGGCCATAAGCCCAGGACACAGGATCTCCCGGATTGATCTCATAACCGTCCTGACGCATTTCCAAACCAACAGCTAAATAAAGCAGTTCATTGGCTATATCAACCGTTCCGTTAAAATCTAAGTTGAACGTGGTTTGCTCAAACACTAATTCACCGTCAAAAGCTGACGTAGGCGTTTCACCGTAAATGCCGCCATCTGGATGAGGTTCGTAGTACCAACTAACGTTAGCTGAGTTTGATGAGTTAAAGCCGAATTCATTTTTACCGTAGACAACACTGGCATCCCATAACCAGGCGTTCGGCAGATCACCTCGAATACCAACCGCCAGAGACTGGTCATCCGCCTCGGTTTCTAGCTTTGGTAAAAAGCCGTCCGGGTATATCGCTTCGATTGTTCTGGGGTGTTCTCTACCGCGGAAAAATCCCGAAGAGCCACCATCGCGAGTTGAAACACCACCGAAGGCATACAGTTCTGTGGTTGAGCTCAGGTTAAAACCCGAGTTAAACCATGCGTATAAGTTTTCAGAGTCTGCGTCACCAATATGCAGACGGACCACCGGGTCGCCGCTGGGCGACGACCAATCACCAATCAAGGAGGCTTCGGCTGAAGAGGCACGGTTTGTCATACCACGGTCACGGTATTCTAAAGTACCGTTGAAGAAACCTTTTTCAAACTCCTTACCAAAGTTAATTCCAACGGTATTAACTTCGCCATCACCTTCATAAGTCTGTCCAATTTCCGCTGAGATACTTCCGCCATCTGAACTTTTCAGCGTAATGTTAATAACACCAGCTATCGCATCAGAACCATATTGAGCAGCAGCGCCGTCACGCAGAATTTCAACACGCTCGACCGCTGTAATAGGAATGGCATTAATATCGTAACCGGCAGAGCCTTTACCAATAGTTTCCTGTACATTCACAAGAGCTTGTTGGTGGCGACGCTTACCATTAACTAGCACCAGTACCTGATCAGGGTTAAGCCCCCGCAAAGTAGCCGGACGAATAATGTCCGATCCATCAGAAATAGTCGTACTGGAGAAGTTAAAAGACGGCGCACTCATTTGCAGAGCTTTACCTAATTCTGTCGCACCGGTATTAACCAGTTGCTCAGCAGAAATAATGTCGATAGGCGATGCTGACTCAGTGGCTGTACGACCGTTCACTCGCGAACCCAGGGTGACAATGCGCTCCATCGATTCGTCTGATTCTGCATTAACATCTGCCTGCTGTGCAAAGCCGGTATTCGGAATTGCCAACGCAGCAGATAGTGAAAGGGCTAAATAACCCAGCTTAAAAGATGCTCTGCTCATAGTTCCGCCTTACTTTTGTTATTTTCGTTTTAAACGCGATCAGCTATTTAACAATTACCGATATTTTTTCTGTTTTGGAATATATCAGATGACATAAATCAAAAATTCGTAAGGAAACTTGAAGATCTTGCGCACTGCTTTATATTGATAAGTTGTTAACACAACAAAAGGAAGACTTTATGACTCGTATCGTAGGTATTGTTCTATTAGTTGTTGGTGCTATTTTGCTGTATTTTTCTTATGAAGCCTCTCAATCTCTGGCTTCTGAAATGTCAGAATTGGCGACAAATGAGCCAACTGACAACACCATTTGGTATTTGATTGGCGGTGTTGCCGCTGTCATTGTTGGTCTCTACGCGGTAATTCGCGGAAAATAACGGATTCGGTTAGCCGGACGTATCAACCCGATACGTCTGGCAATCGCAATGCACTAAAGGTTGCAATAACACCTATTGCAGCCAGCACCCACAGTACCGCCGCCACACCGTAAGCCGCATCAACCCAGCCCAGCAATAAGCCAGCTAAAAGCACAACGCCCATTACAGTATTCGATACTGCAGTCAATTGTGCTCGGTTATCCTGATTTGCCATATCGACCAAATAGGTTTTTCGCCCAACTCTGGCGCCGTGGTGAGCCACTGCAGAGCTAAACAGCAGAGCAGCCGCTACCCATTGCATACCTAGCGCGCCAGGCGCCCAATAATAAAGAGCCAAAGCTGCGCCCATAACCAGAGTCGACATAACCGAAGCCGCAGCCATAACGTGATGACTGGCTGAATCAGACCAACGTCCCCAAAAACGCCCTGCCAGTAAACCTGCAAGCCCACTGGCCAGCATTAAGCTGCCTAAACTTGTCAGTTCGGCTTCGCCTTCTCGCTGTATTAAAACCACAATGTAAGGAATAGCAAATGCGGCTGCGACTAGTAATGCACGTGATATAACAAAATGACCAAACTGACGATTCTGCCAAAGTAGGGACATTGACTTTATTGCTTCGGTTAATGCATTACCGCCACCCTCAGTTGCACCAGCAACTTCTGGGATACCAGCATAAAGCAGCGCTGCAATCACCCAGAGCACCACTCCCGCACCTAAAAGAGCAACAAATAGAGGCCGCTGGCCATCCATCTCCGGAGCAAAAATGATCACAAGCGCAGTGAGTAAGGTCAGCAACCCAGCAGCCGAAGCCGCAACACCTGACAGGCGTCCTCTGCGGGTTTTAGACACCGTTTTCCCGGTCACATCTTTGTTTGCTACCGAGCAAATACCTCGTGACAAACTGAACAGCGCCAGCAGGATAACGACCGACCACCCCAGCATGTCGCCATCTAAGGTCGCTACAGCAAACAACATGGCAAACAGTGACAGTGCCTGCCCGATACTACCAGCAACCCAAAACCATTTGCGTACTGGCTGTTCACGAAGCTTTTGAGCCACAAAAAGCTGAGGTAACAACGCAAGTGACTCCCGCAAAGGAACTAAAGCACTGATAAAAATTGCAGGAGCTCCGAGCGAACTCAGCATCCATGGCAGCACCAGACGCGCGCTGACAAGGCTATCGCCGAGCTTTGTCAGCATTAACGATAGCAACATTAAAACAAACGAGCGAGGCTGCTCATTGCAGGCTGATTCAGGAATGTCTTTACACACACGGGCATCTTCGTCTTCCGCTAGATAGCCGTAAACGCGCTCTGTCAGTTTTTTATCGGTCATGGCAATGTGTTCACATTAAGAGGTATGTCGGAACAAATGCTGCCATACTTTATTCAGCCATTCCACAAACTCACACCATTGTGCCAAATGTTGTCGATCAACCTGGTAATGAGTTCGTTTTTCATAGTCAGAAATTAAGCGCTCGACCATTTCGTTATTTAGCTGATTAATTTTTATGGTGCTGGCAATATCAAACAAGGGGTTCCCTATGCCGGCGTATTCCCAGTCTATGACTCTCATAGGGTCGGACATCAAAATATGGTTCATGGATAAATCGTTATGGCACAGCACCGGAAAACTGAACCATTCATCGAGAACGGCGGCAATGGGCACTAACTGCCGTCGCATCACTGATACCGAAGGTACATCTAAAGCTTGCAGTTGCTGCAAATAATGCTCAATGCGCTCCGCCATTGACCAACGCGGAATATCCACACGTACCGAGTGAATTTTGGCCAGCGTTTCAGCCAGCACAGTGGCTTTAATTAAAGGAGATAAAGTGACCTGTTCTAACGACGGGGCCTTATAATAAGGTTGCAGCAGCCACCCCTGTTCCGTGTGATAATCCAATACTTCCGGAGCTAAAGAGCACTCTGCCAGCTGCTTTTGTAGTGACACTTCCATTTCTCGGTCAACGGCAAATACCTGCTCATTCCGCCAACGTTTCAATACATAATCATCACTGTCCGTTATCAGACGTAACGCCTGGTTCGACTGCCCCGAGGCTAAAACCTGTATTTTACGCGGCTTAGCTATCACCCGGCTTCGCCCACAGATTTTAACTGAGTATCATGGCGCCAACGCCACATGGCGTATACAACAAGAGCCAGATACACAACAAAGAGCAAGGCAGTAGCAACAAAGCCTTTGCTGGCATACAAATAAACGTAAACACTGTCTATGACCAGCCAGTACCACCAGGTTTCATACGCCTTCTTGGTTACCAGCCAGGTAGCCAATAAACTGAAGACGGTTGTATAAGTGTCTAACCAAACGGCATCCGCGTCTGTATAAACAGAGAGCAAATAGGCAATTAAAGCAGCCAAAGGAACTAGCCAGGCCCATTGTATAAGGTGCCATCGAAGCGAATACTTTGCACCGTCAGGACTTTCTTTCGCAGCGCTTTGTTGACGTTGCCATTGCCACCAACCATACCCGGCCAAGGCAATGTATATGGCCTGTAACAGAGACTCCATATACAGCTTACCCTGCCAAAACAACACGGCGTAAATAGTACAGCTGACCGCAGCCGCAGCCCAGCACCATTGCCGTTGATGCGCGGCCAGTACGAGATAGCCAAGCGCCAGAACTAAAGCGGTCAGCTCCCAGGGGGAACTGACCATTAGCTGTTCAAGCCAGAATTCGAGCGAAGACTCAAGCATTCTCCGGCCTTAAATCCTTGTTAATAAACTTACAAACCAGAACATTCGAAGGCACATTTTGAAAAAGCAGTTCCATTTCTTCACCTAAAATACGCATAACGTCCTGCATCTCACCAAACACCTGCGTGCTCATAGTGTTGGTCAGAACCGTTAACTCTGAATGCTGGTTTAAGCGCTCAATAAAGTCTTTTATGGTATCCAGATAGTTGTCAGCTAAAGGATACAACGACATTTCCACTGAAACTTGCATGTTACCCTCCTTTAAAACGACTTACTGACAGTGACCCCAAAGCGACGGGGTTCACCATACTGCACATAAGTTTCTTGGATGTACTCTTTACGTGGGTCATTACCAAAATAGAAGCCACGAATTTCATAATCTTCGTCTGCTAAATTACGACCCCACAAACTGATACGCCAGTCCTGATAATGATAGTTCAACGCAAGGTGCAGTACCGCCATGCTATCGGCTTTTTGGTTATGCGAATCGGAGAAGTAGAATTCATCTTTGCCGTCGGCCTGAATCACCCACTGGAAGTTCTCGCCTACCCAGCCCTCGAGCCCAATATTAAATTGGTAGTTAGGTGCCTGAGCTTGTTCACGACCACTCATATCAGTACCATCTTCTGTCACAAAGCCGTCAATTTCAGTCTTTAACCAACTGGCGGAAGCGAAAAAAGCTAACCAATCGGTAAACTGGTTTCGAATTTCGGCTTCCAGGCCATAACTCGTGCCTTCAGCTGCATTTTCTATATAACCGACAAATGACTGATCGCGATTCACCCAACCCTTTAACTGAACATCGTCGCGCCAGTGGTAAAACGCACTAACCCGAGAAGTTAACCGGCCATCGGGGCTACTGCCTTTAACACCTAACTCCGTACTCCAGAGAATTTCGGGGGCGAAAGTTGCTCGCTCCAATAGATAGTTTTCTAATTCTTCCAGTCCCTGATCTGCAGCTTTACCCAGGGCTTCACCGTTAACACCGCCGGCTTTGTAGCCACGGGCAACCGTCGCATACAGGTAGCTCTCATCGGAAGCTTGGTAACGCAGGCTGAAGTTACCACCAACCATGGTATCTTCTGGTTCTGCAGTGATTCCCCGACTGTCCAGGTAGTCATTGTCGTAACGCTCTACCCGCAAACCAGTAATGGTGCTAACGCGATCACTCCAGTGCTGGGTCAACTCACCGTAAAGCGCACTGTGTTTACTGTCATAATCGCTTTCAAAAATAGCCGGCACGCCTAAATCCCAGTTAAAGTAATCGCGGGTTAACTGTACCGACTTGTCGTAGTAATACAGACCCAGGACCCATTCACTGTCGATGCCAAAGAGCGCTTCAGGATCATCAGAAAGCCAGCGAATTTCGGCGGTTTTGTCATCACGATCGCGGAAGTAAGCATCAAAAGCAGAATACTCCCAGCCCGGCGCTATTCCTTCGTAAGTCCAGTCTTCATCGTAGGCATAACCGGTGTCTGCATCTAGCTGGTTAACAGACATTTCCAGGCGGCTGTTATCAAAGCCAAGGTAGCTCAACTGCAAACGCAGAGCCTGACTTTCTAAACGGTCAAAACCCGGCTCATCAGACAAGGTCTCGCGCGAATTATCCAGACTGAAAGCATCGTAACCATTATCGACATCGTTATAGTGCAGAACCGTCTGCAGCAACCAGTCTTTGCTAAGCTTTGTATCCAGCAGGAAGCGGGCACTTAACTCATCACGCTGCTCAGTGTCATCCCTATCCAGGTAAGTATTCTCCATATAGCCGTCTTGCTGAAACTGACTGACTGAGAAACGTGCATTACCTAATGCCCCCAGACTGCCCCCCATAGCTAAACCACCCATGGCTTCAGAATAATTTCCCGCCGATAACTGAAACTCGCCGTTAAAATCACTGCTTGGTGCGGTACTATCAAGCAGTAACAGACCCGCCATAGCATTCACCCCAAAGCGACCACTTTGCGGACCACGGAAAACCTCTACCTGATTAATATCGAAAAGCGACGCGGCGCTGCCTAATCCACTGTAATCAATACCATCAATCAATAAGCCGACAGACGGTGTCACCGGATCAACAAACTGAGAACGCTCGCCAATACCGCGAATTTGAATGAAGCGCGCCGTGGAGGTGCCACCTGAAAAGTTCACGTTGGCGAAACTGTTTAGGGTGTCCTGCAAATGCTGAGAGTGACGCTGCTGCATGGCGTCTTTATCAATGATAGAAACGCTGCTGGTGGTTTCATTTAAGGTGCGGCGGTGAAAGTCACCACTCACTTCAATAATTTCAATATCTTGCGTATCTTCAGTGTCAGCAAATGCAGGTGACGTGAATAGCGCAGTGGCTATACTAACTGCCAGGTATGAATGGATTATTTTCATGGATCATTTCCTCAAAACTCGTTCAGAAACGATCCGGTAAGGCTGTATTAGACGGGTTTTCTACCATCCCTACGCCAGTATTAACCGGATCAGGTTTTAAGGGTTCGCTAATGCATCTCAGCCGTTGCCGGCACCCCTTGGTAAAGCGGCGTCAGTATAACGCAGCTTATTCGTTAAACAAATTTACTTTCCGTGCAATTAAATAAAGGAAAGGGCATCGCCGTAAAGATTCTCTAACGGCACGCCTTTAGCCACAAAATCATCGCGAATAACGCGCACCATTTCAAAACGTCCGGCCATATAGACCTCACAGTCCGACAAGTTTTTCTGTCTCGCCATAACCGCATGATGTACTAGGCCAATTGAATAAGGCCAGTCACCCGCAGCGTCTTCAACCACCGGATGATAGTCGAAGTTCTCGTACTGCTCTGCCAGGCTCTCCAGCTTTTCATGCAAATACAGGTCATTTAAGCTTTTAGCCCCCCAATAGAGGCTTAATGGCCGCTCCGGTGACAGACGTAAATGCTGCTGCAAAATAGAATAGGCATAAGAAAACCCTGTACCACCAGCAATTAAAACCGCGGGCTGGTTACTTTCCTGACGATAAAATGCAGTACCGTCCGGCGCATCAACTTCTAATACCCCGTCGGCGCGAACTTTATCCAACACTTCCATCGCGTAGCTGTTGTCGGGAGTAGCGCCAACATGAAGTAACCACTCACTTTTATCTGAAGGACAGGACGCAATGCTAAAAGGCCGTTTGTCTCTTTCGCCCATGACTACCATCAGATATTGGCCTGCTTTAAACTCAACCGGCTGCGGCAGTTGCAAACGCACTTCCCAGACAGCGTCCGCCAACTGGCGCGAAATTTCGGCTTTACAGGTCATTTGTTGACTCATTCACGACTCCATAATGTTCAGTTCGTCCCACAGCTCGTCGACACGCTGCTTAACATCTTCACTCATGACAATAGGCTCGCCCCATTCGCGGTCAGTTTCGCCTGGCCACTTATTGGTTGCATCCATTCCCATTTTTGATCCAAGACCAGACACCGGAGAAGCAAAATCGAGGTAATCAATTGGCGTGTTCTCAACCAGAGTGGTATCGCGTGCCGGATCCATTCGGGTCGTCATGGCCCAAATCACGTCTTTCCAGTCACGTGCATTCACATCGTCGTCGCACACAATCACAAACTTGGTGTACATAAACTGACGAAGGAACGACCAGACACCCATCATCACCCGCTTGGCATGTCCCGAGTACTGTTTCTTCATAGTGACTACGGCCAAACGGTACGAACAGCCTTCCGGTGGCAAATAAAAATCCACAATTTCCGGAAATTGTTTTTGCAACAGAGGAATAAAGACTTCATTCAAAGCCACGCCCAATACTGCAGGCTCGTCCGGCGGACGTCCGGTATAAGTGCTGTGGTAAATTGGGTCTTTACGGTGAGTCACATGAGTCACGGTAAACACCGGAAACTCATCCACTTCGTTATAGTAACCGGTATGGTCGCCATAAGGCCCTTCCGGCGCCATTTCGCCAGGCTCAATATAACCTTCCAGAATAATTTCGGCGTGCGCCGGTATTTGTAAGTCATTACTGAGGCACTGTGTTACTTCGGTTTTGCTGTCGCGCAGCAGACCAGCAAAAGCGTATTCAGACAAGCTATCCGGTACCGGTGTTACCGCACCTAAAATGGTTGCAGGGTCAGCACCTAAGGCTACCGACACAGGGAACTTTTCACCCGGATGTTGCTGGCACCACTCCTGAAAGTCCAGCGCGCCACCGCGGTGCGACAACCAACGCATGATCAGTTTATTGGGCCCCAAAAGTTGCTGGCGGTAAATGCCTAAGTTCTGGCGTTCTTTATGCGGACCTCGAGTAACGGTAAGACCCCAGGTAACCAAAGGCGCAACATCACCCGGCCAGCAATGCTGAATAGGCAGTTTGGTTAGATCGACCTCGTCGCCGCTCATAATCACTTGCTGACACGGCGCCTTTTTAATGCTTTTTGGCGACATGCTCAGCACTTTTTTGTACTTAGGCAGCAAATTCAACGCGTCGCGAAAACCTTTAGGCGGCTCCGGCTCTTTCAAAAACGCCAAGAGCTTACCAACATCACGTAAGGCAGTAACCGACTCCTGACCCATACCTAAAGCCACCCGGTCGGGGGTGCCAAATAAATTAGCTAACACCGGCATATCGTGGCCTTTCACGTTTTCAAACAATAAGGCAGGGCCTTGTGCTTTTAACGTACGGTCGGATATTTCGGTAATTTCGAGGTAGGGGTCTATTTCTTGTTGGATGCGTTTAAGTTCACCGCGCTCCTCCAGGAGCGCGATAAAGTCACGCAGATCTTGATATTTCATACGCCACTTAGCTGTTGCGTTGACGTTTCATCGATTCGAAGAATTCGTCATTGGTTTTGGTCATCTGCAGACGGTCGATCAAGAACTCCATGGCCTCAACTTCGCCCATTGGGTGCATGATTTTGCGCAGGATCCACATTTTTTGCAGCTCGTCCGGAGTCGTTAACAACTCTTCACGACGCGTGCCTGAACGGTTGAAATCAATGGCCGGGAACACACGACGTTCAGCCAACTTACGGTTCAGGTGCAGCTCCATGTTACCGGTACCTTTAAACTCTTCGTAGATGACTTCATCCATTTTCGAACCGGTATCGATAAGAGCAGTTGCAATAATGGTTAAACTACCACCTTCTTCCACATTACGGGCCGCACCAAAGAAACGCTTAGGTTTGTGCAATGCGTTAGCATCAACACCACCGGTTAATACTTTACCGGAGCTTGGAATAACGGTGTTATAAGCACGGGCAAGGCGAGTAATTGAGTCCAGCAAAATCACCACGTCTTTTTTGTGCTCAACCAGGCGTTTCGCTTTCTCGATAACCATTTCCGCTACCTGAACGTGACGGCTCGCTGGTTCATCAAAGGTAGAAGCAACCACTTCACCATGCACCAATCGATGCATTTCTGTAACTTCTTCCGGACGCTCATCAATCAACAGCACAATCAGTTCCGCATCGGGGTGATTCGCCGCGATAGAAGTCGCAATATTCTGCAGTAGCAAGGTTTTACCAGCTTTAGGAGGCGCGACAATAAGGCCACGCTGTCCTTTACCGATAGGCGCTGATAAATCCAGCACCCGTGCAGTGATATCTTCTTTACTGCCGTTACCACGCTCTAAGTGAAAACGCTCTTCCGCGTGTAGCGGCGTTAAGTTTTCAAATAAGATTTTATTGCGGGAGTTTTCAGGCTTGTCGAAGTTAACTTCGCGAATTTTCAGCAGGGCAAAATAACGTTCACTGTCTTTCGGTGGGCGAATTTTCCCGCCGATAGTGTCACCCGTACGCAGGTTAAAGCGACGAATCTGGCTTGGGGAGACGTAAATATCATCCGGGCCAGCCAGGTAAGACGAGTCGGCTGAACGCAAGAAGCCGAAGCCATCCTGCAGAATTTCCAGCACGCCGCCACCGTGAATGTCTTCACCACTTTTAGCATGCGCTTTTAAAATAGCGAAAATGATGTCTTGCTTGCGCAAGCGGGCCATATTCTCAAGGCCCATTGAGTCCGCGAGCTGAACTAGCTCGTTTACGGGTTTGTCTTTAAGTTCTGTTAGATTCATAGGAGGGTTTTCGAGTTATCGATTGAACACAAAGCCTTTTTTAATTTGACTCTAGAAAGTAAAACAATTGGAACTTTCGGAATTCGCGAAGTGCGAAACCAGAAACAGAAGTTTCATTTTAAAACAGGCTAACCGGTGGAGTTGGTGAACCCGTATGAACAGTTAATGAGCAGAAGTTATCACCAAAAAAGCAATCCGTCCAGTTTTCTCAACAAAAACGGCGCATAACGCGCCGCTTTTTGACAATCATTAAATATGCTGCTCAAGGAACTCGGTTAATTGAGCACGAGATAATGCGCCCACTTTAGTTCCAACAACTTCACCGCCTTTAAACAACAACAACGTTGGTATGCCACGAATGTTGTACTTAGGTGGTGTTTGTTCATTGTGGTCGACATTCAGCTTGCCGATAACCAATTTGTCAGCATATTCGCTGGCAATGTCATCAAGAATAGGCGCTACCATTTTACATGGTCCACACCATTCAGCCCAAAAGTCGACTAATACGGGTTTATCGGAATTAATGACATCAGCATCAAAACTGTCATCACTTAGCTGAACTATTGCGTCACTCATGGTACTCTCCGCTACTTTCTTCGCGTGGAAATATTAGAATAGTATTATTTCTGTTTTTGAATACAAGCGCAAACTGATATGCTTATAACTTATGACTAAAACACATCTTACAGAAACTCGCTTTGCTGATTTGGCGCTTCACCCCAAAATCCAGCAAGCAATATCCAGTGCCGGATTCGAGTATTGTACTCCAATTCAGGCGTTAAGTCTGCCTGTTGCTCTCTCTGAGCGAGATGTTGCTGGCCAAGCCCAGACAGGTACAGGAAAGACCTTGGCATTTCTGCTGGCTACTTTCAACCGCTTAATGCAGAACGAATCGTCCGAAAAAACAGAATCGGGGCCGCGTGCACTCATTATGGCTCCTACTCGCGAACTGGCTATTCAGATAGCGCATGACGCCGATGCCCTTATCGAACATTGTGGTTTGAAAATGGGCGTTATCTACGGTGGCGAAGGTTACGAAGGTCAAAAAGAGCAGCTAGCCTCACAACCCGACATACTGGTTGGTACCACAGGCCGACTTATCGACTTTTATAAGCAAGGCCTGTTCAGTCTCAACGACATTGAAGTTGTGGTTCTGGATGAAGCTGATCGCATGTTTGATCTCGGTTTTATCGATGACATTCGTTATTTGTTGCAGAAAATGCCGGAACCGACCAAGCGCTTAAATCTTCTGTTTTCGGCGACACTCTCTTATCGCGTGCAGGAGCTTGCCTACGAGCACATGAATGCACCAACTAAGCTTGAAGTTGAACCGTCGCAAAAAACCGCGACACGGGTCACCGAAGAGTTGTTCTACCCCTCTAAGCCAGAGAAATTCCCGTTATTGCTTACGCTTATTGAGGAAGACTGGCCGGATAAAGCCATTGTTTTCGCCAATACCAAGCATGGTTGCGAGAAAGTACACGGCTGGCTGGTAGCAAATGAACACCGCGCAGGCCTGCTCACCGGTGATGTGCCGCAGAAGAAACGCTTACGCATTCTGGAAGACTTTGCCGAGGGTAAACTCGACTTTTTAGTCGCAACCGATGTCGCGGCACGTGGTCTGCATATTCCCGAAGTAACGCATGTGTATAACTTCGACCTGCCTGACGACTGCGAAGACTATGTTCATCGTATAGGTCGTACCGGCCGTGCCGGAGCCAGTGGCGCTGCAATAAGCCTGGCGTGCGAGGAGTACGTTTACAACTTACCGGCTATTGAAGACTACATTGGTCATACAATTCCGGTAACCAAGTACGACCCTGACGCTTTATTGTCCGACTTAAGACGTCCTCGTCCTGTACAACGTCGCCGCCGCCATAACTCCGGCGGAGGCAAAGGTAAGCCTCGTGGTCGTCGCTCAGGACCACCGCGCAACGCGTCGTAATATGCCTGCAAAAAAGCGCAAACTTGCTGCCATCGACATGGGATCCAACAGTTTTCATTTGTTGATGGCAGAAGTTTCTATGAAGGGCTTTTTCCCTAAACCCCGTATTCTGTCTCGCCATAAGCAAAAAGTACGTTTAGCTGACGGGCTTGATGAGAATGACAGCATAGATGACTCAGCGATTTCACGGGGCGTGCATTGCCTGAACTTATTCGCGAAAGAGCTTGAGCGCTTTCAGCCCCATGCAATTAAAGCAGTGGCGACCGCTGCTTTGCGTAAAGCTAGCAACCAAGCTCAGCTTCTCGAAAAATTTGAAGCCGTGCTGGGGTCGCCTATAGAAGTCATTACCGGTGAGCGCGAGGCTGAATTGATTTACACCGGTGTTTGCAGTGCGTCACAATGCAGAGACAAAGTCCTGGTCATTGATATTGGCGGCGCCAGCACAGAAGTTATTGCAGGTAATGGGCCCCAGCCCAACATACTCCACAGTCTTGATATGGGCTGTGTGGTTTTTCAAAATCGCTTCTTTAAGCAGGGACACATTGACAGCAAAAGCATTGAGCAAGCCGAAAAAACAGCTGAACAATTAATTGCTCCCTATGTTGATGATTATCAAAAGCATGGCTGGCTAAGGGTATTAGGGGCATCTGGTACCTTTCGTGCAATCAATGAAATTGCGACAGCAGAAGGCCAACAGATACTAAGCCGAGATTGGTTAGGCCAACTCATTCAGCGCTGCATTGAACAGGGGCAAGTAGAACGTCTTAATTTTGCCGGTTTAAGGGATGACCGTCGTGCTGTTTTAGTTGGTGGAATCACCATACTGTTTGCCGTGCTAAAAACACTCAATGTCGATAAATTTGAGGTTACTACGGGCGCGCTGCGCGAGGGGCTACTCGCACAGCTCGCCGATGAAATCACAGCTTAACGTTTCTTCTCAGCCAAACGTTCAGCGACCACTTTTGCAAAATAGGTGAGAATACCGTCGGCGCCTGCCCGCTTAAAGCTTAACAGGCTTTCTTCAATAACATCATTGCCTAACCAACCGTTAGCAATGGCAGCCTGCAGCATGGCGTATTCACCGCTCACCTGGTAAGCGAACGTCGGTACACCAAAGTTGTCTTTAACCCGGCGCACAATATCCAAATAAGGCATACCCGGTTTTACCATGACCATGTCCGCGCCTTCCTGAATATCCAGAGCAATTTCCTGTAAAGCCTCATCTGAGTTGGCAGGGTCCATCTGATAGGTCTTTTTATTGCCACCCTTCAGGTTACCTGCAGATCCGACAGCATCACGGAACGGGCCGTAGAACGCGCTGGCATATTTAGCCGAGTACGCCATAATTTGAGTATTAATAAAGCCGTCAGACTCCAGCGCGCTTCGAATAGCACCAATGCGACCATCCATCATGTCTGACGGCGCAACAACATCAGCACCGGCTCGCGCATGAGACAAGGCCTGCTTAACTAAAATATCGGTGGTAATATCGTTCTGTACATAACCGCTGTCGTCGATAATGCCGTCCTGACCATGAGTCGTGAAAGGATCCAGAGCAACGTCGGTCATAACTCCCAGTTCGGGAAACTTTGCTTTTATCGCTTTAACCGCACGCTGTGCTAATCCATTATCGTCATAAGCCGCCTCTGCCATTTCCGATTTTGCCGACGCAGGCGTGACAGGGAATAACGCGACCATAGGGACACCCAGGCTTACCAGTTCTGCACATTCCTGAAGCAATAAGTCGATACTGACACGTTCAACACCAGGCATAGAACTTACCTGCTCGCGCTGGTTTTCACCTTCCAGCACAAACATCGGGTAAATGAGATCATCAACGCTTAATTGATTTTCCGCCACAAGCCGCCGGCTGAAATCATGACGACGTAGACGTCGCAGTCGTCGCCCCGGAAATGTACCCTGGTTTATCATCTTTGACTCCTGATTAGTTACTGCACCGCTACCTGGTCTCGACCTTCATGTTTTGCGGCGTACAATGCATCATCTGCGGCTTTAAAGAGTTCATCAACGTTATCAAAAATACGTGCGCTAGTTGAGATAACGCCAATACTCAAAGTGATTTTAAGCAAGCCTGCATCGGTTTCAAACTCGGTTTCACGAACTTGTTCAAGTAGTTGTGTTGCAAAAATCTCGGCTTCCTGTAAGTCGGTTTCGGGAAGAATGATCGCAAACTCTTCGCCACCATAACGACATACGATATCAGCGGCACGCTTTGCATGTTTCTGCATTAAGTTTGCCAGCTGCTGCAAAATCTGGTCGCCAGCCAAATGCCCGTAAGTGTCGTTAACCGGCTTAAAATGATCAACGTCTATCATTAATAACGCCAGTGGTAGTTCGCGACGCAGAGTCCGTCTTAACTCACGATCCAAATGCTGCTGAAAGTAACGGCGATTGTAAAGCCCGGTTAACGGATCTTCGGTGTTCTTCTGCTCCAGCTCAGTATTTACATCCTGCAGTTCTCTTAAAGCGACCTGCAATTCAAATGTACGTTCATCAACGCTTTCCGCAAGCTCTCGGTTATAGCGTTGCTCAGCCTGCAGCCGTTCCTTACGTTGCTCGTTATAACGCACCGCCAGAACCCAGGACAACAACAGGATTTCAATACCTGAACCTATCATAATAGCGTGGCGCTGAATGAACATGCTGTCGATTATTCCAAGATAACCCAGCGAGTTGGCAACAACGGAAACCAATAAACTGCACCAGGCCAGTGTGAAAATACGGGCGTAGACAAAGCCTTTGCGCCACATATAAGCGCCGACAAGTAACAGGAATAAACAGCCCGGTACTGCCAGACTCAGTAGTACGTGAATACTGATTCGGTAGCTGGCAAAAATGGCAATTAACAGACTGATAGCTGACAGAAACGCCATGACCATCAGACCCCGCCCCCATGTGTACCGATAACGCTTAAGCTCAAGTAGCTGGTAAGCAAATAAGGCAGCGGTTAAGAAGGTTAAACTCCCGAATATGGGAATCCCCTTATCTTGTAAATACAGGGAGTTAGGCCATAAGTAATGAAAGCCCAGGCCTTCCAGTGACAGCATGAGTCCGGCAAAAAATAAGGTATAAAGTGAATAAACGCCAAACTCCGGCTCGCGTGAGGCGATAAAACCAAACAAATTGTATACCGCCATACAAAGCAAAACACCAAAGTAAACACCTTCAGCTATTCGTCTGTTCATCTGCGTTTCAAAGAAACCGATCTCGGTTCGTACTGCGATAGGCAGTCGCATAGAACTTTGGGTATTGGATTTTATATAAATTTCACCATTCGTATTTTCAGGTAACGGGACCGCAAACTCTGAAGTGGGTATCGGCCTCTCACCGAACGGCATCGTGTCACCCATCTCGTAGGTTCTGACGCCTTCAGGCTGAATGATATAAATGGTCAGCTCGTCCAGTAACGGGTAGGCAATATGCAGAATACGATCGTAGGGTTTTGCTTCAAGTTGGAAGCGAAACCAATATTCGTCGCTGGTATAACCAAAGGATGCCCGGTCAGTTTCCAGCTGGGACCATTGGTTGGCCGACAAGTTTTGAGCGGATTCCAGATCGAGCTTTTGCTCGCTGTGAGTATATTCAATGGCAAGTTCTGACTGGCTTGTCGGTAACAGTTGCGCCTGAGCTGCAGGCACCAGTATGACCAGCAGGACTAAAGCTGCCACTAACCACTTCAGCGCACTCAGCGAGAAAGCTTTAGTCACTTGGTTCTCCCAGGCCGAAAAAGTGCTCAGTATTTGCGTAGGTTAATTCAGCCAACTTTTGCGTTGATATCTGCAGATGCTTCGCCAACGTTTCGCCTATAACAGGTAACAACGCAGGCTCGTTCATCTTAGGCCGCGGTTTAATGCCTCTGGGCAATAAAAACGGCGCATCAGTTTCTAAAACCAATCTGTCGAGTGGTAAATGAGGCAGCGCCGCTACCAGTTCCTGATTCCGCCGGTCATCACACAGCCAACCAGTAATGCCAAACCAGTGGCCTCGCTCGGCATAGCGTTTCAGTTCATCAGCACCGCCTGTAAAGCAATGCGTTAAGCATAACGTTTTATCAGCACAGTATTGGTTAAGCAGCTCAATTTGTCGGTCAATGGCATCACGTTCGTGCAAATATAACGGTAGATTGAGCTCATTAGCCAGCTCAATTTGCGCAACAAACACGGCTTCCTGCTCGGGCCGGGGAGAGTAATTACGGTTAAAATCAAGGCCGCATTCGCCTATCGCAACGACACCAGGGTGCAGGGCTATCTCTTTCAATTTCTGCTTACAGTCTGCCGGAGCTTCACCTGCGTCATGAGGATGAATACCCACAGTCATTAACAGTTGCTCCGGGTACTGCTCACACAACTCAACCGCCTGTTCGGCTTCCTCAATAGAGGTTGATATGATCAGTTGCTTTCGCACATCTGCCTGTTGGGCCCTCAGCATAACGCCCTCCAGGTCCTTCAGCAGTCGCTTATTGGTTAAATTGACGCCAGCATCAAACCACATCGTCTTCTTCCTGTTTACCCGGCGTATACCAGCGGCTGACTTGTAAACCTAATTCAAATAATAACCACATCGGTATAGCTAATAACGTTTGAGAAATGACATCCGGAGGGGTTAGCAACATGCCAATAGCAAAAGCGCCAACAATAATATAAGGCCGTTTTTTCGCTAGCGACTCGCGGCTACAGGTTCCGGTCCAAATAAGCAGCATAATGGCAACCGGAGTCTCAAACGCAATACCAAAAGCGACGAAAATAGCTAAAACAAAGTCGAGGTAACGGGATATGTCCGTGGCAACCGTAACACCCTCAGGTGCAGCTCCAGTAAAAAACGCCATGGCAATGGGTAAAACCACAAAATAAGCAAAAGCAATGCCGGCATAAAAAAGCAAGGTACTGGTAGCCAAAAGCGGAATGACTAAGCGCTTCTCACGTCCATACAAGCCCGGCGCAATAAACCCCCAGACTTGCCATAATAAATAAGGAACCGCCAGCGCTAAGGCTACGACCAAAGTTAATTTAAAGGGTGTGAAAAAGGGGGCGGCGACGTCTGTCGCTATCATTTGCGTGCCTAACGGCATGTTACTGAGCAAAGGTTGTGCAACAAAATGGTAAATATCATTGGCAAAGTAAGCCAGTGAAGCAAAAACCAACAGAATTACCAGTATAGAGCGCAGTAACCGGTTTCTCAGTTCAAGTAAGTGGTCTAATAAAGGCGAGTCACTCATTCTGCACCTTTATCCGTGTCCGTTTTTGGCTTGTCTTCAGGTTCAGGCTTTGCTTTTGAGTAAGGCCGCTGAACATCGGCTGCCGCGTTTCTTAGTTCGACCAGCGATCGCTGCAGCTCCGGGCTTAAATTTTCCAAATCCTGACTTTCAGCTTTTTTTAAATGCTCGTGCAATTCTTTTATACGCAGTTCGTTATCAAGCTCACTTTGCACTTTTTGCGAATATTGCCTGATACCAGATAAGGTTCTCTGAAAGCCACGAATAGCTGACGGCAAGCGCTCGGGGCCAAGCACTAGCAAGCCGACTATCGCTATAAGCAATAACTCCCAGAAACCAATATCGAACATTTACGACTTCCCGGTTTTATCCGAATCTGACTTGTCGTCATGTTCTTCTTTGTGTTGCAGCGAGTCATCATCTTTATCTTTCGAGTCCGCTTCATCGCCCATGGACTTTTTAAAGCCCTTTACCGCATTCCCCAGGTCTGAACCCAGATTGCGAAGACGCTTGGTGCCGAACAGCAAGACAACAATGACTAACAGTATGAGGAGCTGCCAAGGTGATATACCCATTTTATTTCCTATCGTTTACGTTAAATAAGTTCACTATTTTTTGTTTTAGGCCGGGTACGCCAGGCCATAATTCCCAGAACAACAGTGACAACCCCGGAACCAATAGTAACCTCGGATAACTCCGACTGGTTCCAAAGTAATGTCGTGCAGATTAAACCGCTGCCGGTTAATACTGTCCAGAACAGAGAGGTTGAGGCCTGCTTCTGAGTTAAAAGCTGTTGCCTGCGCAGTTGCCGTTCTCGTTCATCAATATTGTGTTGCTGACGTAAGTTTTCATACAGCATCATTGGCATTTCGGGCAATTTCTCAGCCCAGTACGGCGCGTTCTCTTTCACCGACCGGACAATAGCCCGCCAGCCCAGTTGCTCATTCATCCAACGCTCGAGGAATGGTTTAGCGGTCTTCCACAAGTCCAGTTCCGGGTAAAGCTGACGACCCAAACCTTCAATGTACAATAACGTTTTTTGCAGTAAAACCAACTGCGGCTGCACTTCCATCTCGAAGCGCCGCGCCGTATTAAATAAATTGATCAGCACATGTCCGAAAGAAATTTCCGCCAACGGCTTTTCAAAAATAGGCTCACAAACCGTTCTTATGGCAGATTCAAACTCTTCAATATTGGTATGTTTGGGTACCCAACCTGAGTCAACATGCAGCTCCGCAACTTTGCGGTAATCGCGGTTAAAGAATGCCAGGAAGTTTTCGGCTAAATAGCGTTTGTCGTCGCGGTTAAGGGTTCCGACAATACCAAAATCAATACCGATATAACGCGGGTTTCTCGGGTCATCTTTCGCCACAAAAATATTACCCGGGTGCATGTCAGCGTGGAAGAAACTGTCGCGAAATACCTGAGTGAAAAAGACCTCAACGCCCCGTTCGGCCAGCTTTTTCATATCTACACCACGAGCTTGCAGAGTAGCAATGTCGCTTACCGGAATACCGTCAATACGCTCCATAACCATCACGTTGTGGCGACTGTAGTCACTGTAAACCACCGGAATATAAAGCATGTCTGAATTTTCAAAGTTGCGTTTTAGCTGTATTGCGTTACCTGCTTCACGCATTAGGTCCAGCTCATCGAGCAAGGTTTTCCGATATTCTTTAACCACCTCTTTAGGTTTTAAGCGCCGCCCGTCCGGTAAATGGTGCGCAGCTACCGACGCCAGAGTTTCCATCAGCTCCAGATCGGCATTAATAGTTTCACGAATATCCGGACGAATAACCTTTATGACAATATCCGTTAACTCACCGTCTCTTTTCTTCAGTTTTCCGGTGTGCACCTGAGCAATTGAGGCCGACGCTAAAGGTGTCGTGTCAAAATCAGTAAAACAGTCATTAATACTCTGTAAACCTAAGGACTTTTCGATAATACGCTGCGCGGCATGACCGTCGAAAGGAGGTACTTTATCCTGCAGGCGTGCCAGTTCAATCGCAATATCAGGCGGTAATAGGTCGCGGCGGGTTGAAAGCATTTGACCAAACTTAACCCACACCGGCCCCAGCTCTTCAAGAGCCAGTCTTAAACGCACACCGGCAGGTTTGTCTTTATGCTTGTTTGGCAGCCAGAACAACGCATGACGACCTAAACGAATGGTCCAGGGCAACCAACGTGCGGGGATGAGATCATCTAACCCATAGCTCAGTAGTGTTTTGGTAATTTTGTAAAAGCGACGCGTCCGCATCATTAACCCTTCTTCTCACGACACTGACGTTCAAGGCGCTCGACTTGAGCCCGCAGCTGTTGTAAATCGGTTTTAAACTGGTCAAATTCAGCTCTTACCGGTAATAGTTTTTTCTCTTCAGTTAGCACACCATGGACCCAGCGCTGCTGCTGTTGCCATTGTGTTTTTACCTGCTCGCGGCTGCGTCGCCAAAGCTTACCCAACCAGTGTGCGGGAACATCACCTATGCTCTTCGCCAATTCAGCTTCCCAATCAACGTTTAACGACTTAAACAGGCTCACCACCTGTTGCGCCAGCATGGGGTCGCCATCAATATCCAATAAATCCGCTTTGATCAGTCGCGTCAGGTTGGCTGTATCCTGAAGCTCAGGCAGTACACCCATTTCTGTTGCAATTCGGCAGTCCACTTCGCTCTCATCCGAAGTACTGAGCTGCACACCGTGGGTGTCCACACTCACGGTGACTTCAAAAGGCAGTTCTTTCAAATGAAAACGCAGCCGCTTGCCATCCAGACGCTGCAGACGCTCCACCGATTCCGGATCACGGTGCAGCAGATTATTCGCTACCTTTTCGACCAACAAAGTTGGAATAAGTGGTAATAGCGTCATCAGAACTTATACCCTCGGTGCAGCGCAACCACGCCGCCTGTCATATTCTGGTAATCGACTTTTTCGTACCCGGCATCGCTCATCATTGACTTCAATGTCTCCTGATCCGGATGCATACGGATAGACTCCGCCAAATATTGGTAGCTGTCAGCATCGTTAGCAACAACCTGTCCCATTTTCGGCAAAATGTTGAATGAATAGAAGTCGTACACTTGGTTTAAAGTAGCCGATACCGGCTTAGAAAACTCAAGAATTAATACGCGTCCACCCGGTTTCAGCACCCGCAACATAGAACGTAGCGCTTTGTCTTTGTCTGTCACATTGCGTAAACCGAAGGCAATGGTTATTACATCGAACGTATTATCATCAAACGGAAGCTCTTCGGCATCAGCCTGCACATAACGGACATTGCCGATAACGCCACTGTCGCGCAGTTTATCTCGACCGACTTTTAGCATGGCGTCGTTAATATCAGCCAGTACAACTTCGCCCTCAGCACCGACACGGCGTGAGAATTGAGCGGTTAAATCACCGGTTCCACCGGCGATATCCAATACTTTCATACCGCGGCGGACACCACTGCAGTCAATGGTGTAACGTTTCCATAAACGGTGAATGCCAAACGACATTAAGTCGTTCATCACATCGTATTTTGCCGCTACTGATTGAAAGACATCAGCAACCAGGCTTTTCTTCTGACTGCGGGCAACTTTTTGATACCCGAAATCAATGGATTCTTCGTTTTTATCGTTCATTTAACTATCCCGAACTGATTTTGTACTAGTGTACTTGATGATCACACCTGAGCATAGTGGTCACGACGTGGTAACCAGCGCTCAATTAGCGCTTCAGCGCTTTGTGGGTAGTGCTCTAATACGTGCTGAGCAATATTTTGGGCTTCTGGTATTAGCGCTTCATCGCGCTCTAAGTCAGCCACTTTCAACTCGGCTAACCCGGTCTGCCGATGACCCAGCAATTCACCCGGCCCCCTAATTTCCAAATCACGCTGCGCAATCACAAAGCCGTCGTTACTTTCGCGTAAAACCCCCAGCCGCTGCTGTGCAGTTTGCGACAACGGGCTGTGATACAGCAGCACGCAATGACTGGCAACCGAACCCCGGCCAACCCGTCCGCGCAACTGGTGCAACTGAGCCAAGCCCAGCCGCTCCGGGTTCTCAATGATCATCAGCGACGCATTGGGAACATCCACTCCAACCTCTATGACAGTCGTTGCAACCAATAAGTCAATATCGCCAGACTTAAACGCCTGCATCACCTGCTCTTTCTGTTCGTGCTTGAGCCGGCCATGTACCAGCCCAATACTTAAGCCCGGCAGTTGTTCCTGCAGATCGTTCGCGGTGTCTTCTGCCGCCTGACATTCAAGTACATCCGACTCTTCAATAAGCGTACACACCCAATAAGCCTGCCGCCCCTCAGTGGCGCAGACCTCACGCACACGTTCCACTATCTGTTCCCGCCGGGTATCCGGAATGGCAACCGTGGTCACCGGTGTACGACCTGGTGGTAGTTCATCAATTACCGAAGTGGCAAGGTCCGCATAGGCTGTCATAGCTAATGTTCGCGGAATGGGCGTTGCGGTCATAATCAATTGATGAGGGTGCACTCCGGCCTGAACGCCTTTTTCACGTAATTGTAACCGTTGATGCACACCAAAGCGGTGCTGTTCGTCAATAATAACCAATGCCAGGCGCTGATACTCAACATCCGCCTGAAACAGCGCATGGGTACCAACCAGTAATTGGATATCACCTTGCTTTAACTGTGTCAGTAATTCCTGACGGGACTTACCTTTCGATTTACCGCTCAACCAAGCGACATGAATGCCAAGTGGCATCAACCACTGGCTAAAGGTAATAGCATGCTGTTCAGACAAAAGCTCGGTTGGTGCCATTAAAGCCACCTGGTATCCGGCTTCAATCGCGGCCAGGGCACTGAGCGCAGCGACCAGAGTCTTGCCCGAGCCAACATCACCCTGCACTAACCGCATCATTGGCTGGCCTCGCGCCATATCGCTGGTAATTTCTTTCACCACTCTTGCCTGCGCGCCAGTAGGTGAAAACGGTAACTGCTTTAAAAATGCCTCTTGTAACGCGCCATTGCCTTTTATGGTAAAGCCCGCCTGAGCCTGCCGGGACTGTCTCAATTGCAATAAACTTAACTGATGCGCAATCAGTTCTTCCGATGCCAGCCGCTGCTGCGCCGGATGCTCCCCTTGCTCCAGTAGGGCCAGAGGAACATCTACCGGTGGCCGGTGCAGAGTCAGAATGGCCTGCTCCAGAGAAAGTTGATGAGGCCTTAAGTTTTCCGGCAAAAGCTCGGGTACAGAGCCGGGCTGAAGGTAAGTTAGTGCCTGCTCGATGATTTTACGCAATAACCCTTGAGTCACACCTTCTGTCATTGGGTAGACCGGCGTCAGGGTCTCCTGCATAGTCAATGGCTCCCCCGCTTTGACCACTCGGTATTCCGGGTGGATCATCTCCCAGCCCGTCATGCCACGGCGCACTTCACCAAAAGCTAATAAATGGGTGCCCTGAGAAAATTGTTTTAACTGAGCGGCGCTGAATTGAAAAAAGCGCAGACTGATACTGCCCGTTTCGTCACTGGCCTGACAAATCAGCATGCGCTTACGACCGTACTTGATGTCAGCGTGCCGTACAATCACCAGAACATTGGTCGCCACACCCGCACGCAAATTTGCAACGTCACTGACCTGGGTACGGTCCTCGTACCGAAGCGGCAGATGCAAAAGTGCATCACTGATAGAGGCTAAGCCCAGCTTGCGCAGCTTAATCGCAACCTTTTCGCCCACGCCTTTCAGTACCGTCAGTGGAATGTGCTGCAGCCCTTTTACCGCCACCTTTGCTCCTTATCTTGCGCGCATCGCCAGCCACCAGGCTTCATCAGCGACAATTTGTCCGTTTTCATCCAGCTCCGGGTAAGGCATATTCTTACGTTTACACGCCTTAGCATAAATCGGATGACCACCTTCAAACAGTATCCGGTGTCGCTCTTCGGCACTCACATGCGCTTTATCGTACAACCCGGCCAGTTCACGCTGACGCTGCGCTTCATACAACATCACCGCGCCAGCCACAGAGACATTCAGTGACTGTACCATGCCTACCATAGGAATCATTACGTGATGATCAGCAATATCCAAAGCTTCGTCGGTGACCCCGTATTTTTCCTGCCCCAGCAGAATAGCGGTTGGTTTGGTGTAGTCCACTTCACGAAAATCCACCGAATGTTCCGAAAGGTGAGTCACTACAACTTGCATGCCTTGTCCATGAGTTGCCTCAAGCGCTTCACCAACGGATTTATGATTGTGGATTTTCACCCAGTTTTGGCTGCCCAGTGCGGTACCACCCGACAAACGCGCCTTTTTGGTCAGCCATATCGCGTGCATTTCATGTACGCCTATCGCGTCTGCTGAGCGAACAACCGCAGACAAATTATGGTTTTTATGCACGTTTTCCATGACAACGGTCAGATCTGGCTGACGTTTGTCCAACATTTGGTTAATTCGTTGATATCGTTCAGGACTCATTGCTTTTTTATGAAAATAGGACTAGATATAAGCAGTATACCCGAGAGAATCGGCCAGAACTAACCCTATGCGCCATCAAGGAAGACAAGAGTAACAATGTCGTACTCCTACATTGCACGACAACCTATTTTAACCAGAGACCAAAAGGTTTTTGGTTACGAACTGCTATTCCGCAACAGCACTGAAAACAGCTTCCCGAATATTGATCCTAACGAAGCCACTTCTAAACTGCTTTTGCAGCAGCATTTACTGGGCAATATTCAAACGCTTTGTATGGGAAAGCAGGCGTTTATCAATTTTCATGCCCGTACCTTGCTAAATGACTTCCCTTCCTTTCTCAACGCCCGCACCGTTTGGGTAGAGCTGCTGGAAACCGTAGGCGTTGATGCGCCTTTACTCGAAGCCTGCAACACGACAACCGCCAAAGGTTATCGCATTGCATTGGACGATCACGACTTTGACGGCCAATGGGATCCGGTTATTCCAATGATCAACATGGTGAAAGTTGATATTCAGGAACAGGGCTTGAACCTAGAAAGTAAAATTCGGTTCTTCAAAGAAAAAGGTATTCCTCTTTTAGCCGAGCGGGTTGAAACTCATGACGAGTTTGAACGCTGCCTGGAGTTAGGCTTCGACTATTTCCAGGGGTTCTTCTTTGAGAAACCACAGGTAGTGCAGCAAAAGTCACTGGCACCTAACCGCATTAGTATGCTCACCTTGTTATCTGAGGTTCATAAAAAAGAGCTCGATTTAAATACCATACGGCAGATTATCGAGCAGGACTTGTCGCTGACATACAGCTTACTGAAACTGGTTAACAGCGCGCTTTACGGTGGCCGTAAGAAAATAGAAAACATTCAGCACGCATTAGTCTATTTAGGCGATGCCGAAATTCGCCGTTTTGTTACCCTGGTAGTGTTAGCCAATGTTTCAGCGGGGCAACCTGAAGAGCTGACCATTAAGTCGGTTACCCGGGCGCGTTTTATGGAATTAATAACCACAGCAATCCTCAACGAAAAGCACCGCTCCAGCGCTTTTTTAACCGGCATACTCTCTTTGCTGGATATCATATTGGGAATATCGATGGACGATGTACTAAAGCAGCTTCCTCTTTCTTCAGAAATTACTAAAGCGCTGAAAAACCGTGAGGGTGTCTGGGGTTATTTGCTGCAAATGACGGAAATCTATGAACGCGGCGAGTGGGAAGTGCTGGATAAACACCCGTTAAAAAAGAAGTTAAACGGCACCGATATTGGCCAGCTTTATATTGATGCCAGCCAATGGTGCCGTTTAGCCATTACTTAAGCAACCCACTTCTCATCTTTAGTAAAGGCAACCGTTAACCACCACCGGTAGCCTAGCTTCACAATTTGATTATGGATCTCTTCTCGTATCTCGTCCTGGCGCAATACAGTAACCGAAAAGTCATCTTCTCTCACAACGAAGTCTATTTCCAAAAATATGGTTCTACCAACTTTTTGAATACGAACTACACTCGAGTCGAAGTTACTCTTCTTTTGAACTTCTTCAACAATACGGTTCAACTTTTTGACAAGCTTACCCTTCGGCTGAAAGCCTACGAGCTCTTTGGCACTTTGAATTAGGCCTTTCAACGGTGTGGCGATAAATGCCAAAGAAGCGATAAGCACTAGAACGGGGTCAATATATGGTACCAACTCTTCTAGCGAGACACTTATAAGTATAAGCGCCACAGCGAAGCCAATGAATATCCCTATGGATAAGACCGTGTCGAGAAACCACTCATACGATTCCGACTGAACCAAGTCTGACTCCAAGTTTGCTGAAGCTTGCTTAAAATAAGCATAAATGCCTGCACATACGATTGCCGAGATAAGTGAGTAAATTAAAGCAACGTCAATATTTACCTCGGAGCCACCTGCCGCTATATCAAACGCTGCAGCAAAAGCAGAGTAAATACATAAGACAATTAAGGTCAAATATTTTACGCCCACCAAGAACGGTTCAATCGCACTTTTTCCATAAGGAAATGACAGACTGTCCTCGGCATTTACATTCTTTGCAGCTATTAGCGATAAATACGATAACAGCAAGCTTATCCCCGAATATAGGCCGTCAAAAAGAACCACGGACGAACCTGTTAATAGCCCAACCACAATGCCCGACACTGTAAACAGTAACGACGCCAATACCGATAGCGATAAAAGTTGTGACTCTAACTCCGGATCGAGCTTCTTACTGAACATTAGGTGTCCTTACGATAAAAATTAGCTGATATATTATCCATGCCAAATAAATCACAGAGACGCCTCCCCTCCTCGGAGTACGCTTCTGCAAAAATACCTTTTACCTGTGGATTATCTTTAAGATACTGGTTTATCAACCGGCGCCCTTGCCGTATAAGCTTCATTGCAACAGGGCTGTTGCGCAAAGATTTTTTGACCACTACCGCACTGATATATACATAATGAGGCATACTTTGAGCATTCTTTCCTGAGATTACCGAAAATTCTGTTTCTCTGCATTTCCCGTTCAAAAACGCCAAAGCTTCATTAGCTCTGACTCGCATCGCCGAGAAGTGTCCAAGCATAATGCCATCTTCCATTACACACACAAACAGAGACATATTATTACGCCGATGCTTCAGCCAGTACTGGCTTTCATCAGCTTGTGAATCATAACCAGAGATATCATCTGCGGATAGCGCCACCGTTTTTTTAACGATATCATCGACCGTGTATCCCATGTCCTGTAACTGTGCGTAGGTAAAAAGCCCGGCGTCTAATCGCTTTGCTTTATTATCCATTACCTTCGTACCGCTTTCTTCGTTAATTTACGCATTCTAACAATACCGATAATCACCACAAATAAAACAAGACTGGCGCTGATTGCCACAACGCCAGAGTATATGACTGAAAGGTTGAGTGGTTTCTTCTGTATAACCGATTGAGCCAAAACAAATAACAAAGGCGCCACCTCAAAAAAGAATACAATAATTGCAATATAGTTAATGGTCCGCGTTTCTTTCTCGGCCTGTGCAGCATTGGACAAGCTAACTCGTTGCTCAAGGAAGTTTTGGTTTTTGCGATACGTTTCTAAGGAGCGATCAATGTCGAATTTCGCAAACAACCGGTCTGCTAATTGCTGAGCTGATGGATAAAGAAATATGTCCAAGTCCCAAAACAAAATAGCAGACTTGAAGTCACCCATCAGATCATTAATATCGTCTAACTCCAATTTTTCGTCCGCTTGTATGGATCGGTTTACCCTCAAGTTGGCGCGTTTTATCGACGCCTCCCTGAACATGAGCAATTCAATAATAAAAGTAAGCATTAAGTCACGGCGAATCGCTTTAATAGCCGTACCGGAGAGCTCAGGATCATTACCATCCAAATGATTGTCATAACGAAGCACCGTGGTCTTGCTGGCATAAATTTCACTGCTGTTATACACCGCAAGGTTTTCCTGCCAGCTACCATCACCAAAGCTTGCCATCAGTCCCGCCGACTCCATCACATCAGATTCGTACATTTCATTAGCAAACACTGACGGTTTCAAGGCCTCAGGCAACTTTCTACCCGTACTGAGACAAACACGCGCTTTTCCGGACACGTGCAAACCATAGGTTGATTTTAAGTAGTGATAAAAATCGAAATTCCGCTCGGCGCCATTGGTAATTTCTATACCTTCACGCGACACTCTATCAAGTAATTGTGTTATCGGTTCGCCGTTTACTCCAAAAACAATGGTCAAAATACACAACTGTGTGCGCTTGTTGAGAGTAAAATAGACGCCTCCGGTAAGCTGTTCGCAGTTGGTGTCTTTTTCGCTCTCACCATGAAAATTGAACGAAAAACTACCTAACGCACCGCGCTCAAACTGGTTCCAGCTGCGATTGGAAATCTCTTCTGAAACTCTTTCATCAAATTCACTAATATAAGAGTTTTCATTAGTGTCTTCGCTTTTGAGTGAAGTGCCGTTCAAATAGCATGGAATAAAAACATACGCTCGGCCAAAAAACTGATCCATATACCCTCCTTTTGTAAAAATATACCACTGTGGTAACAGTCAATGCATTAATTTCCTATTGCACAAAAGAAGTTGGACGGATAAGCTGCTGGACGTCCAAATAAAAATAAAAGGCTGACACATGACAAATGCTTCGCCACAACCGGCTAGCGCTAAGGCGCTGTTACCCCTAGCGTTGTTCCTAATTTTGTTCTTAGGAACAGGGCTGTATTTTCAAAGCGAAGGCGTGGAGTACGCGTTTTATCAATTGCCCAGTCCGGTCGCCATTTTACCGGCAATTGTGCTGGGCATATTGCTCAGCAAACAGGCTTTTGAAGAACGCATTGAAACTTTCGTGGGTGGTGTCGGCGACAACAACATCATTACCATGTGTTTAATCTATTTATTAGCCGGTGCCTTTTCCACGGTGGCAGAAGCAACAGGCGGTGTAGACGCTATGGTGGCTTTAGGTCTAAACATCATCCCTCCATCGTTTCTGTTACCCGGGCTATTCATCATAGCGGGCGTTATCTCTACGGCTATGGGCACGTCAATGGGCACGCTGGCCGCGCTGGCTCCGGTCGTTCTGGGTATTGGTGAAGCAACCGATATCAGTCTGCCATTGCTGGCCGGCGTGCTTGTTAGCGGCGCGATGTTTGGTGACAACTTATCGATCATCTCGGACACCACCATTGCTGCCACTCGTACACAGGGCTGTACCATGCGGGATAAATTTCGCGCCAACTTAAAAATTGCGATACCCGCGGCTATTTTTACGGTTATTTGGCTAATTACTTACGACACCAGCCAGGTTCCTCTAGAAATACCGGAAGCTAACCTCTGGCTCTCACTACCTTATTTCGCCATTATTGTATTGGCGGTAATGGGGCTTAACGTTTTTGCCGTATTAGGGCTTGGTATTGTCTTAGCCGCTGCTTTTGGCATGTTCACGGTTGGTTATGAATGGGTTGCTTTTAGTCAGGATATTTACGAAGGCTTTGGCAGCATGCAGGAAATTTTCCTGCTGTCGTTACTCATTGGTGGCTTATCAGCATTAATCCGTCAACAGGGTGGACTGGCTTTCTTAGCCGCTTTTGTCGAAAGTGCAGCCAACAAAGTGAGTAAACACAAACAACGCGCATCAGCTATTGGCGTTGCCGCACTTACTGCCTTGACCAATTTCTGTGTTGCCAACAACACAGTCAGTATTTTATTAGCCGGTGAAGTCAGCAAGCGTTTAGCAAAAGTGGGGAACCTGGCACCGCGCCAAAGCGCCAGCTTATTAGATATTTTTGCTTGTGTTGTGCAAGGCGCTCTGCCGTATGGGGCACAAGCACTGCTAATGGGAGCTAGTTTTAAAATCTCCCCATTGTCAGTCAGTTTGCATACGGGTTATTGCTTTATTTTAGCAGCCGTCGCTATTGCCATTATCATCTGGCGCCGACCTCTGGAGGACAGAGAGCCGACACCAGAGTCAGCCTAATTAGTTGGTGCTGGGCAGCTCCATAATACCGTCAATTTCAATCTGCGCGCCTTTCGGTAATTGCCTTACGCCGATAGCCGCGCGAGCCGGGTATGGCTGTCTGAAATGTTTCGCCATCACTTCGTTCACAATAGCGAACTGACCCAGATCAGTCAGATAAATCTGAACTTTAACCATATCCTGTAATTCACCACCGGATGCTTCACAAACTGCTGTCAGGTTTTTAAATACCTGCTCAGCCTGAGCCGTGAAGTCTTCACTGACAAGCTCCATGGTTTCAGGCACCAAAGGGATCTGCCCGGAAAGGTAAACGGTGGTGCCAATTTTAACGGCTTGCGAATAAGTACCGATGGCAGCTGGCGCTGTATCCGTTGAAATAATTACTTTAGACATTTTACTTCCTTAAGCGCGTCACGCGCTGAACATCCGGCATTTTACGAATGTGACGTATCACGTCCGCTAAATGCTTACGGTTTTTTATCGTTAAAGCCACATCAATGAAATAAATGTTGGCATCAATTTCTTCGGTCTGCAGACCATCAATATTACAACCCGTGGTGGCAATTGACGAGGTTAACTTAGCCAGTACACCCTGGTTGTTAACAATTTCAATGCGAATTTCTGAAATAAACTCGGCTTCAGGTTTGTTATCCCACTCAACCGGGAAGTAACGCCCTGGGTCATCTTCGTGCCCACGTACGTTCTTGCACTCGCGTCGGTGAATGACCAAACCTTTACCCGGACTGACATGGGCAATAATGTCATCGCCCGGAATAGGCCGGCAGCACTTCGCGAAACTCACCAGCAGACCTTCGGCCCCTTTAATTGAGAGGCTTTTTTGCGATGCGTTATCGTCTTTAATTGGTTGTAAATCGCCCAATAAACGCTTCGCAATAGCAATCGACATCATATTACCCAGGCCAATTTGCTTTAACAGGTTCTCGCGGGTATCAATTTTGGTTTCCTGCAACACACGGTTAAATTCCGACTCAGGAATTTCGTCATAACTGACCTGACCCAGTGCGGAGCGAAGTAAACGCTCACCTAACTGTTGCGCTTCATCAGCTTCCTGACTTTTCAGGTACTGACGAATTTTCGCTCGCGCTTTACCGGTAACAACAAAGTTCAGCCAGGCAATATTAGGGCGCGAGTTCGGTGCTGTTTTTATCTCAACCGTTTGCCCGGTCTCTAACGGCTTACTCAATGAGTAGGTGCGATGATTAACACGAGCGCCAATGCACGTATTACCAATATCGGTATGCACCGCATAAGCAAAATCCACCGCGGTAGCGCCCTGAGGTAATTCGGTAATACGCCCATCCGGGCTGAATACGTAAATTTCATCAGGGAATAGATCCGATTTGACGCTTTCAATAAACTCAAAGGAATTACCGGCACTTTGCTGCAGCTCTAACAGACTTTGCATCCACTTACGGGCACGCACCTGAGCTGTGGTACTGGAGTCATCAGACTGTTTGTACATCCAATGCGCCGCTACGCCTCGGTCGGCCATTAGATCCATCTCTTCGGTGCGGATCTGAATTTCTACCGGTACGCCATGTGGCCCTTTTAATGAGGTATGCAACGACTGGTAGCCATTTGACTTAGGAATCGCGATGTAATCTTTAAACCGCGTTTCAATGGGTTTATACAAATTATGGAGCGCTCCAAGAACCCGGTAACAGGTATCCACACTGTCAACAATGACGCGAAAAGCATAAATGTCCATAACCTGTTCAAACTTAACTTCTTTAGCCTGCATTTTGCGGTAAATACTGTGCAAATGCTTTTCACGGCCGGATACCCGAGCTTTAATCTTATTGCCTTCAAGTCGGGAGTTAATTTCGCTTTGTACACGCTCAGTAAACTCGCGACGATTACCGCGTGCCCGTTTAACTTCCGATTCCAGCAACTTACCACGCCAGGGGTATAGCGCCCAAAAACCCAGCTGCTCCAACTCATTTTTAATATCGTGCATACCCAGGCGATGGGCTAAAGGAGCATAAATTTCTAAGGTTTCGCGGGCAATGCGGCGACGTTTGTCGGGGCGGAGATGCTGAATGGTGCGCATGTTATGGGTGCGGTCAGCCAGTTTAATCAGAATAACTCGAATATCCTGCACCATCGCCATAATCATCTTGCGATAGTTTTCGGCCTGGGCCTCTTCTTTGGAGTTAAACTGCAGCTTATCGAGTTTAGAAACCCCTTCCACTAAACTGGCAACGGTTGCACCAAAACGTTCAGCCAAGTCTTCCTGGCTGGTTTCGGTATCTTCAATTACGTCATGCAGTAACGCAGCCATGAGCGTTTCACAATCCAGCCGCATATCGGCAAGCAAACTGGCGACAGCAACCGGATGGGTAATATAAGGTTCACCACTGCTGCGCTTTTGTGAACTGTGGGCTTCATTTGCTACAACAAAGGCATCACGAATACGTTCCACCTGTTCAGACGGAAGATACTCACTAACTTGAGCCTTTAAGCCTTCAAATAAGTACACCAGATAACTCCCCGGGTCACGCCGGACTTATGAATATACTTTCAGAATAAGGGGATTTGACAGAATTGCCAACGGCAGTGGTGCCGTTGGCGAAAAGAAACTTTTATTCGATACCGCGTAATGCGTCTACCGCACGCAGTTCTTCAGCGTCTTGCTGCTTTTGAGCGGCCTGGTCTTCAATATCCAGACGTTCGTTGTCGATAAGACCTTGCTCGATTTCACGCAAAGCAATAACAGTTGGCTTTTCGTTCTTTGTCTCAACTAATGGTTCTTTACCATTAGCCAACTGACGCGCGCGGCGTGAAGCTAACAAAATTAAATCAAAACGGTTACCAACACGGTCTACAGCATCTTCTACAGTTACGCGAGCCATGGTTTTACTCCAAATAAAGCGTGAGTCGTATTTTTCGAAAGGCTAAGAATTATACGGAATTAAGCCCTATGATCCAAGCAATTCCTTCAATACCTTTGAATATCTTACTTGTTGATGCGGCATTTTATGCCTCTGGGCAAATACAATATGCTCCAACGATGCCAAAGTACTATCAAAGTCATCGTTTACCAGTAAGTAGTCAAACTCATGATAATGCGACATTTCTGCCTGAGCTTTTGCCATGCGCTCAGCAATAACTTCGTCCGAATCCTGGCCTCGAAAACGCAAACGCTCTTCCAGAATTTCCAGGCTGGGGGGGACAATAAAAACCGAACGCACGTCAGGGTGGTGCTCACGAACTTGCTGAGCGCCCTGCCAGTCAATATCGAGGAAAACATCTTTGCCATCAGCCAACAAAGACTCGACAACTTTACGAGAGGTACCATAATAATTACCAAACACACGCGCCCATTCATAGAACTCACCCGCATCAATGTGCTGTTCAAACTCGTCAGTATTGAGAAAGTGGTAGTGGACACCCTGGACTTCACCCGGACGGGGTGCGCGCGTGGTGGATGATACAGATACCTGCATGGATTGATCGGGATGTTTTTCCAACAAAGCTCGTATCAGGCTCGACTTGCCTGCGCCACTGGGGGCCGCAATGATAAACAAATTCCCTAACACCGGAGACGCGGTCATAACGGGTTCTCTTTTTAAGAAACGGACGATCACTGTTGGCGCGAAATAATAACACGGTTTCACACCGCGATGAAAATTGAGTAAAGTATGGCTTTTACGCAGCAGCGGTACTAATTTGCAGACTTCATCAGCGCCTGTGGCACAATCATCAAAACTTCCCCTGCTTTTCGGCTTGCTGGTTCTGGTATTACTGGGGCTGAATCTAAGGCCGCTGCTCACCTCGGTAGGGCCTCTTACCGACGAACTACAAACCATTACCAAGTTGTCTTTTAGTGAAGTTTCGCTACTGACCACACTGCCCATCTTAATGATTGGTTTAATGGCTTTATTCGCTGGTCGGGTAACTACAGCGTTAGGTTATAAACAGGGTATAGGTCTTGGCCTGCTTGTGCTTTGCGTGGGCTTGGTAGCACGCCTATTTGAACCGACAAATATAAGCTTAATCAGTAGTGCTCTGGTTGGTGGCGTTGGTATTGCACTGCTTCATATTGTGATCCCTGAGCTGACCAAACAAAAGTATCTGAACCGCTTAGGCATGGTCACCGGCCTTTGGTCTGCTGCACTGATGGGTGGTGCTGCACTAGGTGCTGTTGCCACTCCCTGGGCTGCAAACTTACTACCTGAACGATTTCAGGCTCTGGGAAGCTGGTCCCTGTTGGCTCTACTGGTACTTGTCATTTGGTACCTCCCTTTTAACCGGGTTCCAGTAGCCAGTATCCCTCCAAGACACCTGCTCTTGCGTGCTCATCGTTATCCCCGGGCATGGCTGCTCGGTATTTACTTTGCCTTGGTCAATGCAGGTTATGCAGGGTTTATTGCCTGGATAGCGCCGTTTTACGCAGAGTTTGACTGGCCGGCACAAAAAGCAGGGAATTTATTGGCACTGTTTTCTTTAGTTCAGGTTATTGGTGCTTTATTGCTGCCAGCCTTATCTCGAACGCAAGACAGACGCTTTTGGTTAATGGTAGCGGTTATCACCCAGATGGTGGGCTTTGCCGGATTAAGCTGGTTCCCGACAGAGGCACCCTGGCTATGGTCCGCACTTTGCGGTTTTGGTTTAGGCGGTGCTTTCCCACTGTGCATTGTTATGGCGTTGGATCATATCGACAACCCAGTGCAAGCCGGGCGTCTGGTTTCTTTTATGCAAGGTATTGGCTTTATGTTTGCCAGCCTCATGCCGCTTTTAACCGGGTGGTTCAGAGACGTCTCGGGCAATTACACCCTCGGCTGGCAATTACACATTATTGTCGGCTTATTAATTCTGCTTATAACTTGGCGCTTTAACCCTAAAGGGTACAAAGGGCTATTTAACTTGCAGGAATAATCCGCGCAATAATATCGTCTGCCAGGCTCTCCAGTTCTTGCTGAGAAATACCTCGTCTAGCCATGGTTCGTAGCCCAATAATATTGGTTTGCAACAAACGGGCAAGGCGTTCCGGAGATTGAGACTGACCAATCTCTCCACGCCGTTGAGCCTGAATGAACGCATCGGTAAAGCACCGCTCAAACTGGTTCAGGTACGCTTTGGCTGGTTCACTAAACGCTCTGTCTTCCGGGGTAAATTCCAGCAGAGTTTTCACTAACATGCAGGCTTTCGTCGGCGATTCATTAGACGTCATTACCGCTATATTGCGAAGATACAAACTGATACCCTGCAAAATAGACGACCTTTGAGCCAATGTTTGTTCAAACTCTTCTGCCGCAAGCAAAGCATACTTTTCCAGTGTCTCTTTAAACAGAGCCTCCTTGTTACCAAAGGCTGCGTAAATACTTCCCGGCCTCATGTCCATTTGTTCTTCAATGTCCTTCATTGAGGTCGCGTGATATCCCTTCCGCCAGAAAAGCTTGAGCGCGTTATTAAGCGCTGTTTCCCGGTGAAATTTAGGCGTTCTGGGCATTTTCTTCATCCTTAATTATTGACCTGAAAGCAAGTATAGACCTGCTTATTCCTAATTTCACTTTAAGAAGTGTTAAGAAATATGATCCAAAGGTTTCAGTAAAGACTATTAACAGAAACATTTTAAATAAGGGAAACACTATGGAAATTGTTCAGTTCGGTTCGGATGATATTGAAAATACTTTGGCAAAGATGTCAGATGATAAATTAAACGACATTGCGTTCGGTGCTATTCAACTTGACGGCAATGGTAAGATTATTCAGTACAATGCCGCTGAAGGCGATATTACGGGTCGCGATCCAGGTGCTGTTGTCGGTAAAAACTTTTTCAAGGAAGTGGCTCCTTGTACAAACAGTCCTGAGTTTAAAGGTCGTTTCGACGAAGGCGTTAAAAGTGGCAACTTGAACACCATGTTCGAGTACGTTTTTGACTACGAAATGAAGCCTACTAAGGTCAAAGTGCACATGAAAAAAGCCCTGACCGGGGATACTTACTGGGTGTTTGTTAAGCGGCTATAACGTGACAACCTCACTCAACCACCATTTCATTGTTACTGTCATCGGCGATCTCATCGCCGATGAGTTATCCAGAATGCGTCCGGCTGAAAGCGAACACTGGAAACGCCGGCAATGGCACGAAGACGACTATTTGGTATCAAAAAACCAGGCCACAAAAGACAATGGTGACGAGGCTGTTGCTGTAGACTCACTGGAGAGACTTGCTCTAGCAGGGCGTGTTGTTCAGTTTTTCCACATGGGAGACAGTGGAGTAGAAGATTACCTCTTACGTCGTCACAGTCTGTCTGAATGGGCTGAAGTGGTACTCAAGTCACGACAAGTTCACTCTCAAAATCTGACAGTAACCACCTCTGGCAGTACCGGACAACCTAAGGCTTGTGAGCACTCATGGAGCGCTTTGGTTGAGGAAGTGAATTCATTCGTTCGCATTTTCAATAATGAATACGACATATCACCCAACAGAGTGGTCGCCTTGGTGCCCAGTCATCATATTTATGGTTTTCTGTTTACCGTTTTGCTACCTAATATCGTCGACATTCCGGTTATAAGAGGATTTAAAGCCTATAGCCATGTTCGCAACGGAGGCTTACGTGCAGGGGATATCGTTGTCGGTTTTCCGGAGTTATTAACTCAACTTGCGACGGAGATTCCTCCATTACCACCTGGCGTGCTTTTTATGAGCTCAACAGGTCACTGCCCGCCAGGTACACTGCATCAGCTCTACGCTATGGGTGCTGCAAGGGCTGTCGAAATCTATGGCAGTTCAGAAACCGCAGGCCTGGGTTATCGCAGCGAACCAGAGGACAGTTATCGGTTGCTTCCTCGCTGGCGCAGTCATGACAGTAATCCGCAATGCGTTGTGGACAGAAATACGTTGTTAAGCTTCGATTTACCCGATAAGACGGACTGGAAAAGTGACCGGGAATTTCAGATTAAAGGACGCGTTGATAAGGCAGTTTCAATAAGAGGAACCAATGTGTTTCCGGAGCATGTTGCTGATTGTTTGCGGCAACACCCTGCTATTGCCAACGCCACTGTCAGACCACTCAAAGCTAATGAAGGAACGGGGTTAAAGGCGTTCGTTGTTTTACAAAGTCATTGCGAGCCCCCCCTAACTGCGCAAAGTATAAAAAACTGGTTAGGCGAGCGCTTGCTTGCAGCGGAAGTGCCTGAGCACATCAGCTTTGGTCAGCAATTACCGCTTAATACTATGGGTAAGGCCTGTGACTGGGCTATCGATAAACCGTAAGCGATGAAGTTAATGCAGCGCTCTGACTAACACATCGTCAAAGCGCAGATCCGTTACCTGAGCGCACTCCAAAGCAATCTTATGGTTCACGTCTTGCTCTGTTAGCTGTTGCTTTACTTCGGTTAGACACTCATTATTGCGCTCGGCAGAAAGCGTCGACATAAGAACAACAATAATACCATTCCCTAAACTACCCGGAATATCGTAATCACGAATACTGTTACGCAATATTTGGCTGGCTATTTTTATGGCAGTAACATCGTCAGCCACTTTTACGACTAGAACATAGTATTGGTATTCAGAATGCGCCTGAAACAAACTAAAACGACGTTGCAATGACTGCAGCATAAGACGTCGGTTATAAAACCCAGTGTGCTCATCACTGCCCCCGGTTTGCCTTAGCTTCAGTTCAAGCTCTTTGTAATCGGTAATATCCTGAGTCGTACCGAAAATTATTTCCCGGCCATCGTCAGTTGTTCGGTAAATTCCAGATTCACGTAACCAGCGAATTTCGCCGTCAGCTAGCATAATACGATGCTCTACGTCCCGCGCACCGGACTGTTTTACCGCTGCAATAGCTTCTGTTAGTTCCTGCCTGTCTTCCGGGTGTGTCTTATCCATCACTAAAGCTAAAGACGGCTTTGTTTTGGCTTTGTTCAACCCATGCAAGTCGTACATAGTGTCTGACCATTGAGACAACCCGGTTTCCAGATCCAACTGCCAGTGACCCAGGCCGCCGACACGTTCAGCTAATATTAAGTTTCGCTGGTTTTCTTCAGCTTTCAATTCCAGAGTTTTTCGCTCAGTGATGTCGAGCATTTGGCCATTCCACAAGGTACTGCCATCGTCTTGCCGAATCGTTACCGCATGTCCGTATATCCAGGCTTCTTTGCCATTTCTAATTACACGGTATTCTTTTATCCAACGATATTGGTAACGCGCGGAGTCATGCATACTTTTAAGTACTGACAGTAAGTCGTCGGGGTGAATAATGGTGCTAAGCAAGTTAATATCTTTACTCAGTGCTTCAGCCGAGCACCCGAAAATAGTTTCCACACCCTGGCTTACATAGTTGAACTTTAATTCTCCGTCAGGCGAGCGTTCAAGTTGGTAAAGGGCACCTGGAACAGCGTTTGCTAAGTGCTCTAAATTCACGGGACTCTTATCAGTATTCATACGGCTAAGTCACTTTATATCCACTACAACAACGTTGTTCATAATACCGCAGTGGCCAGAAACTAAACAGTAATTTAATACAAAGTGACCCATTACAAATCTTTCTGAGTAGTCTATATATAAATAAATATTAGAAAAAACAGGAGCTTTTATGTCAGCCGAAAAGAGCAAATGGCATTCTGCTATCTTACTTCCGGTCTTTCTTCCTGCAGTAATTGTTATTGCCCTGCTGGTTATAGGCACTTTAAGTGCGCCAGATAAAGCCGGAGAGCTATTCGACTGGACATTAGCTGGCATTACCGACAACTTTGGTTGGTTCTACATGCTGGCGGTCGCGCTTTTCCTCATATTCATTATTGGTGTAGCCGTTTCCAATTGGGGCAAGATTAAGCTGGGCCCTGATCATTGCGAGCCTGAATACAGTTTTACGTCCTGGTTTGCCATGCTGTTCTCGGCTGGCTACGGCATTGCATTGCTCTTTTTCGGCGTTTCCGAACCCATATTACATTATGCAGAGCCTCCTGCAGGAGCGGCTGAAACAGTCAGTTCGGCTAAGCAGGCCATGCAAATTGCGTATTTTCATTGGGGTTTCCATATTTGGGCCATTTATGGACTCGTTGGTTTGGTACTGGCTTATTTTTCCTTTCGCCACGGCTTACCGCTTACCATGCGCTCAACCCTTTACCCGCTTATTGGCGACAGAATAAACGGACCAATCGGGCATACCATAGATACTTTCGCTATTCTCAGCACTATGTTCGGTATCGCAACCACCCTGGGGCTGTCAGTAATTCAGATTAATGCCGGTCTCAATTATTTGTGGGAAGATATTCCCGTCGGAACCATGGTTCAGGTTATTTCCATAGGACTCATTACCCTGGCCGCTATAGCCTCAGTGGTGGCCGGTATGGACAAAGGAATAAAGCGGTTATCGCTGCTTAATATGACCTTGGTTGTCTTCTTGCTTCTGTTCGTTTTCGCAGTCGGACCAACGATTCATATTCTGGAAACTTTCCTGCAAAACACCGGGGCTTATTTAAGTGGCATTGTGGAGCGCACCTTTAATCTGCAAGCTTACGAGCGCAGCGACTGGATTGGTAACTGGACCTTGTTTATATTCGGCTGGACCATTGCCTGGGCGCCTTTTGTCGGACTATTTATTGCAAAAATAAGCCGGGGTCGCACCATCCGCCAGTTTGTTTTCGGGGTAATGCTGGTGCCTACAATATTCACTTTCTTCTGGTTCGCTGTGTTTGGCGACACCGCGCTCAACATGATAATGAACGAAGGTTATACAACGTTGATCTCGGAAGTTCAGGACAACCAGGCAGTGGCATTGTTTAAGCTTTACGAAAACCTGCCAATGACCAGCATATTGAGCTTTCTGACCGTACTTTTAATTATTACCTTCTTCGTTACGTCGTCAGACTCCGGCTCTCTCGTCATTGATTCCCTGTCTTCCGGCGGCATGATGGAAACGCCTGTATGGCAGCGCATTTTCTGGGCCAGTACCGAAGGTATTGTTGCAGCAGTACTGCTCGTAGCAGGTGGCCTGGGAGCTCTACAAACGGCTGCTATTACCAGCGCCTTGCCCTTTGCCATCATTATTTTGATATCAGCAGTGGGAATGTGGCGTGCCTTGGTTATTGAAGGGTATCAGTCCAATAGCCTGCAAAGTCACCGTCATTCTCATCGTCGTGGCGTTAACGAAGGTCCCGACTATTGGAAGAAGCGCCTGGCCGGACTGGTCGACTTTCCGAAAAAAGAGGCGGTGCTGGAGTTTATTAACGGCCCTGCAACCGAGAGCCTGAAAAACGTTCGGGATGAACTGAAAGGACAGGACTGGCCCGCTGAGTTCAGGGCTGACGAAGAACATGACCGCATTATTCTCAGCGTTGAACGAAAAGATGATCTCGACTTTGCTTATGAAATTCGTTTAAGGGACTACCTGTTACCTGAGTTTGCCCTAACTAACGACAAAAATAGAGAGATCTACTATCGTGCTGAGGTTTTCCTCAGACAAGGTGGTCAGTCGTATGATCTCTATGGTTATGAGAAAACGGATATCATCAACGACGTGATCAACCAGTTTGAGAACTACCTCCATTTTCGTCATCATAGTCCTGGGGTTTTACCCTGGGATCTCGAGAAGCATGACGAAGACTTGAATGACGACCTTGAGACTAAGAAGTAAAAGGACTGTAAAAGGTCGCTCTGCGGGGCGGCCTTTAAGTGGTCGGACTGTTGATAGTACGAGACATGTGCGAGAATAGCCGTATTATCAGTATGGAGTTTAATGGTCACTATGGAACGTGTTGATACAACCACTCAGAAGCTGGCACCTATGCCAAGTATGCTGCTGCGTTCACTGTTAACCTTGCAACGCAGTGACGAGTCTGAGGCCGAATCAGAAACTTTATGCAAAAGTTACTCTATTCCTGCACCTACAGAAAAGCACCTGAGTCGTTATCATCAAGCGTTTAATGACTTCGTCAGCGATGTCCCATTAGCCATGCTCTATTGCATTGCTCAACGAGCTCATCTTTCTCAAATGCTGGATGACAGCTTCCCCTGGCCTGCGCCAGGTTTAGTGCATGTCAGCAACAAAATCGAACGACATCAGGTCATTTCTGCACAAGCGCCTTTTCAGCTGGTTTCAAAAGTCAAAGTTCCTAAGCGAGGCCCTGATGTTTCTCCACGTCGTTTACGTCCGCAGTTTGTTGTGGAGTTTTGGCAGAACAACGAAAAAGTAGCAACCTGTTCCAGTGTCTATCAGGTCATGAATGGTCAAAGCCAGGCTCCTTCGAAAAAAACAGCAACCCCTATAAAGCCATTTGAACCTGAAGCGGGCTGGGAGAACATTAGCCATTGGCAGCTAGGTAGCGGCATGGGCAGACGTTACGCGAGAATTTCCGGTGACTTTAACCCTATTCACCTGCACCCTCTGGTGTCGCGCTGGTTTGGGTTTGAGAAGCCAATTATCCATGGCATGTATATGATGGCAAGAGCCCAGGCTGAACTTGAGAAGCGCCAGCAGAAGGCCATTACTTATATTGACGTTAATTTCAAACGGCCTGTTATTTTACCGGCCCGGGTGCAGTTATGGGCATCAGAAAAAGAAGATAAAACCAAATACGAAGTAAGAAGTGGCGATCATGCCTCATTAAAATTAGAAGGGTCAGTCCGTTTTGACTGACCCTTACAAGTGCTTATTGGTGTTTATAAACCTTACCGTCTTTCATTACGAAACTGACATTCTGCAATAAGGTCACATCATTCAGTGGGTTTCCTTTTACCGCCACAATATCAGCTAATTTGCCTTCCTCAATGTGACCAATGTCGTCATTCTTAAGGAATTTGGCAGCAATTGAAGTTGCTGACTGAATCGCTTCAGCTTCTGGCACACCAGCTTCTACCATATATTGAAACTCCAACGCGTTGTCACCGTGCGCTGATACGCCACTGTCCGTACCAAACGCGAAATTAACACCTGCTTTATAGGCTTTTGCAAAAGTGTCCTGAATTTGAGGACCTATTTTGCGCGCTTTCGGTCTGACAACGTCCGGAAAGTAACCATCAATTTCCGCTTTTTCAGCAACAAACTTACCGGCAAGGATAGTTGGTACCAGATAGGTTCCGTGCTCTTTCATAGCGGCTATAACTTCGTCGTCCATGTAGGTACCATGTTCAACCGAAGTGATTCCGGCCTTCACTGCCCGCAACATACCTGCCTTACCATGGGCGTGAGCCGCAACATGAAAGTTATAGTCATTAGCAATATCAACCAAGCCTTTTAACTCATCGTTAGTAAACTGAGGGTTGTCACCGCTGCTGGCCATACTCAAAACACCACCCGTTGCGGTTATTTTGATAAAGTCGGCACCGTCTTTGTAGTGCTGACGTACCGCTTCGCGAGCATCTGCGGCACTATTAATAACGCCATCTTTAGGTGTCGGACGCCCCATCAGTTCTTCTTTCCAGCCATTTGTCGGGTCGGCATGGCCACCAGTGGTTGCTAATGATTTACCAGCTGAATAAATTCTTGGGCCGTCAACTACACCGGCATTTACCGCATTACGTAAAGCAATAGTAACGTTGTCGGAGTCGCCCGGGTTTCTTACTGTCGTAAAACCTGCTTCTAAGGTTTTCATACCATAATGCTGGGCTTTAAGAGCAAGGTCAGCGGCATTTTCAGTGAACTGCTTAATATAAGAGTCAGGCCCGGACTGGCCATCAAGGTGTACGTGAAGATCAATGAAGCCAGGCAAGCAGGTATGCGTGCTTAAATCCGTAACCGATACATCTCCGCCGGGAGCATTCACTTTTACTGCGGTAATTTTATTGTCAGTAACTTCAATATAACGCTCACCCGCCAGGCGACCGCTTTCACTGTCAAAAACGTTTCCACAGTGCAGCCATTCACCCGCTTGAGCTGTGTGCCCCGCTAACGCTACGGTTAACCCTATCGCTATTTTCTTCAACATACTTCCCCCTGGTTCTATTTTAGCCTTTATTCTCTGTGATACTCCGAAGCGTCACTAATTGCAACGAAAGCGCTCGCTATTGCGACCAAAGGCTAATCTTTATCGACAGTTACCTGAATAGGGGGACCCCAAAGCTCTCTTATTTCAGCCTCGTGCTTCAATAACGAAGCTAAGGTGTAATTCGACAGGAAGTTGTAGAAGGTTTCCTTACCCTGGTTAATTAAACTTTTTAACTCACAGACAGGAAATATAGCGCATTCAGGCTTATGGCAGTCTATCCAGTATTCATCACCTTCCAGCCGCCTAATTACTTGATCGAGGCGTACATCGGCAGGGTCCACCGCAAGTAAAAAGCCTCCGTTTTTACCACGCCGGGTTTCTATAAGCCCTTCTTTCCCAAGTTGATGAACAACCTTATTTAAATGGTTTCTTGGCACGTTGAATAGGCCACTTAATTCATCAATGGTGACTCTTTCCCGGTCTTCTTTCGCTGCCAGATACATCAGCACTCGCAAGCCGTAGTCTGTGTATTTTTTTAATTGCATGCGTGTGCCTTACCTTTATCGGGTTTCTTGTTTAAAAACCATTTTACGGCCACCTCGGGTGCTTAATATCAGGCGTCCCTTATCGTCAATATTTACCTGATAAACACGCTCCAGTACATCGCTAAACTCACGGGACAACGTGTTGGCTTTATCGCTACAGGCCATTTTAGTACTACCTGTTAAACGAATCTGCGCCAGCTCGCCACCCATGTTGTAGTGCCCAAAGTAACGATTACACCCATTAAAACCGGCTAACTGACTGTCACCCAGAAACTGAATTGTGGCAGGCTTTGACTGGATTGCCTGGCCTTCAAACTCTGTTAACTCCCAACTGGCACCCTGAAGCAACCACTCGCTGTCACCTCCGCAACCCGAGTACATCCGGTCCGACTCCTGCAAGTCCACCTGATAAGGGTATAGGCGTCCACTCATTGAATCGCGGCATAGTCTGTCAATAACTATCAGGTGCTTATCAGTAGTGGACTCAATGCGCCATTCATATGGCTGGGTTGAAACCACTTGCGCAGGTTCTAAATCGATAATCGCTTCATTTTCCGGAGTGGTTAACGCCATATGTTGAGGGTTTACTGCTACTTGCCAAAACGGCTCATTGCCTTTGGCTGTAAAGTGCTTAGGTAAGGTGCCATACTCTACACAAAGCGGCATTTCCTGACCCCGCCAGGTGATATCTGCTTCGTTGCCCTTACTCCAGAATTCAGTTACCGGGGTTTTATCATTTGAATAGCGAGCGCCTGAGCCACTCACAGTCTGCTGCAGTACTTCCTGTTGAGTTCCGTAACTTAACAGTAAGCCCTGCTCTTGCTGCAACACACTCAGCTCACTCGCACCACATTGGTAAACGACGGGCGTCTTCTCTGCTGGCGATAAAAATGCACAACCTGACAGCAGCATTGCAACGAAAATAGAGAGACTTCCTTTTACGGTAATACCGGGCATACATGCCGTCCTGTTATTTTTAACTGTTAAGGTAAGATTCTATAGTATGTGTTGGTGATTGCACTAACTCCTCAAATTCATTTTTTGGAATTGGTTTAGAAAAGAGAAAGCCCTGACCTTCGTTACATGCCATTTGCACTAATAATTTAGCTTGCTCAACTGTCTCAATGCCTTCTGCGACAATGGAACACTTAAAATTATGAGCCATTAACACAATAGTGCCAACAAGTTGTTGGTCGGATAAATTGCTCACTAAATTCATGACAAAACTACGATCAATTTTTATCACGCTAATTGGTAAGTTCCGCAAATAAGATAACGATGAATAACCCGTACCAAAATCATCCATTGCTACGGTAATTCCGGCCTGTGTCAATATCTCAAGTTCACGTTGAACTTTCTTCAGGTTCTGCATGACAGCCGACTCAGTAATTTCCACTTGTACCTGTTTAGGCTGTACCTTATGACGTAGACAACATTCCAGAAGATCCGAAGCAAAAGTTCCGGTCACCATTTGTTGGGGAGACACATTTATTGCCAAAACAAAGGTATCGTCAACAATTTCGTTTTTGCGCCATTGTGCCAGCTGCTCTATTGCATGCTCAGCAACCCAGTCTCCTATTGCCCTAATGTCACCGGTTTCTTCCGCTAATGGAATAAACAAGGCTGGCGAGATAAAACCTTTGTCAGCATGTTGCCAACGAATTAATGCCTCCACGCTAGTGATCTTACCAGTAACCAAATCATATTTTGGTTGGTAGAACAGCTGCAGATTATTAGCTTCTAACGCGGCTCTTAAATCATTACGTAAATTAATACGTTCAGCCAGATCACGATGTAACTCGTCGGAAAACAGCCCAACAGTGTTGGTTCCTTTCTTAGGCAAAGCCAGCGAAGCCTGGCGTACCAGTTCATCCGGCTCCATATTACGGTCTAAAGTAGAGCTTATTCCAGCCCGGGCAGCAATGGTGAAAAGTAAGGTTTCGTAATCATGGTCGCCCCCGGCGACTTCAACCAGCCTGTGTCCCTTACCTATGAGTTCATCGTCTAACTGAGCCTCAAACACAACAACGTATTCCTGTTGTCCCCAGCTACCAATAAAACTGCGGGCCGGCGCTTTACTTTGTAACAACAGCGCCAGTTCACGCGTGAACGCTTCTGCCAACGGGTAACCATGCAATTGAGCCACTTCTTCAAGTTCATCGATCACTATGAAAACAACACTGCAACCTTTCTCAGAGCGGACCATGGCATCGACTTCCAGCAAAATAGCTCGCCTGTTAGGTAGCCCGGTTAGCATGTCCTCAAGCACTAACTCCTCAAGTTCAGCCGAGCGCCTACTTGCAATTGCTTCATAAAATAATGAGGCATCTCGCCTAGCCTGAGATCGGTAATGAACCTGAAGAATATTGCGCAAACGCTGTAGTATTTCTTCGTAATCAAAAGGCTTAGTAAGAAAATCTATGGCACCCAGCTCAAGTGAGCGTAGCCGGGTCTTTTTATCATTCTGCGCCGTTAGCATAACAACCGGCGGAGCCTCCTCACCATAGGTCTGATTCATATGCTCAAGCACTTCAGCCCCATTCAGCTCGGGCATTCTATAATCTAATAAAATGAGGTCTGGCTTGAACGAAGCCATTTTTTCATCAATCTGCCGGGGGTTTTGTAGCCCTTCAATGCTCTGGTACCCCGATTCTTCCAGCAATGCGACGAGAAGCTCAATGTTGGTTTGATTGTCATCGACAATCAATATTCTGGCATTCGCAGTATCCTTCGTTGGCATATTCTATCTCCCTTCCCGCAGCTCGAACCAAAAGGTACTGCCTTTACCCGCCGCACTATGAAAGCCTATCCGGCCTTGTAAACACTCTACAATTTTTTGAGTCAGTGACAGACCCACCCCAGTGCCTTCTATGCTTTCGTTATCTTCATAACCTAATCGACTGAAAGACTGAAATAATTGCGATTCTTTTTCTGAAGAAATACCCACTCCAGTATCTTTAATTTCAACCCGAGCCATTCCACTTTCTAAATGACGCCATCTCACCTCAACAGCACCATTTACCGAGTTATATTTAATCGCATTCGACAACAAATTATAAAAAATCTGTCGTAAGCGTTTTTCATCTGCAAAAACGGTCAAATCCTCATCGTTGTCAGCATTGAGATTAAGCGATATGCCCTTAGCGGCTGGCAGTACTTTTACTGCTTCAATTACCTCATCCGCCACGTTTTTCAGCCTAACCGGCTCCATAGAAAGCGGCATCATGCCAGCTTCAATTTTAGACAAATCAAGAACATCATTAATCAAAGATAGTAGGTAGTCGCTGCTCTCGTAAATTTGATTAACATGGCTTCTTTGTTTATCAGAGAGACTTTCTTTTTGGCTTTTCAGCAATAACTGGCTGAACCCGGCAATGGCATGCAAAGGGGTTCTTAATTCATGGCTCATTGACGACAAAAAGTCTGACTTCGCATTATTTGCTCGTTTTTCAGACTCATTCATCAGAGCTAACAGTCGCTGTTGCTGTTCAAGTTTTTCATTGTTTTCTAAAAGTTGTGTTTGATCGACATGATGGCTTATCAAGGTTTCTACCTGCTTTGCAAACTGGGCAAGTAAATTATAGTCT